>NZ_JALNUM010000037.1:0-49204 GCF_026540795.1 Methylobacterium sp. GC_Met_2 | reverse complement strand
TCCCGCGGCGTCCCGCGTGTTGCTTCTTGGGCCATGCCCCCGGCGCGACGAGCGCGCGGGGACGATGACGCATGGTGCGTCCCCTGGGGTTCTGGCGGTCAGGCCGAGCTCATAGAGTCCGTACCGCACGACTCATGGAATCGGAGTGATAGCGATGCGTGCGCAAGCGAATGGATGGGAGGAATCTGCGTCGGCCTGGATATCGGAACTCGGTGAGCATGGAGATTACGGTCGACGCTACGTGCTCGATGCGCCGATGCTGGAGCGGGTTCGTGCTCGATCTTTCAGGACAGCGCTCGATGTTGGGTGCGGAGAAGGCCGGTTCTGTCGGATGCTGCGGGCCGAGGGTATCGTGCCGGTCGGTGTCGAGCCGACGCGCGCCTTGCGGGAGGCCGCGATTGCCCGTGATCCGTCAGGCGCTTACCTCGCTGCCACGGCCGAGACCCTTCCGTTCGCAAATGAGACCTTCGATCTCGTCGTCAGCTATCTAGCACTGATCGATATCGACGATCTCGAAGCTGCCATCGCAGAAATGGCCCGCGTGCTGAGGCCCAGTGGCGCTCTGGTGATCGCCAATCTCAATAGCTTCAACACGGCCGGTGATTGGCACAAGCGCGATGACGGCTCGCGCTCTTTCATACTCGATGAGTATATGGTCACGCGCGCCGAGTGGGTTCGCTGGCGCGGGATCAAAATCCGGAACTGGCACCGTCCCTTCCGCGCGTACATGAAGCCCCTGCTTGGCTCAGGGCTGCGCTTGACCCATTTCGACGAGCCGCTTCCGACCGGTGGCGACCCGGTAAGAATCCGGCAGCACCGCCGAGCACCATACTTTCATGTCATGGAATGGCAGAAGGGCTGATGTCCGCCGGATCACCGCGTCGACGGCGGAGGGGATCATCGGAAGCGCGGAGCGATCGTCCGACGCCCCTTGCACGTGACGGACCAAGCACGCATATAGGTACGAACAAAAAGAGAACAAAAGAGCGTCGCCTGAGAAAGCTGTGGACGACGTGGCCTCATCCTCCCGGAACGAGCCCCGCATGCGCACCGCCGACAAGCAGATCGCCGACATCCTCGTCCGCTACGGCGAACCCTTCGGGGGCAACGTCTGGCGGGTTCAGGGGACGGCCGTCATCTACCACAAGACGCTCGAGCGGATCGCCGCCCAAGCCGGGATCGTGTTCGAGCCGCCAACGGTCATCCGGGCCGAGCGCGACGAGGCGGTGATGCTCGTCACCGGCCGCCTGCCGGGCGCGAAGCCGGGGACCGAGCGGGTCGAGTGGTCGATGGGCGAGGCGCTGGTGAACGTGAACTACCGCGTCTCCGGCAAGCAGGCGGCCTACGTTTACGCCATGGCGGAGAAACGCGGGAAGGACCGTGTGATCCTCAAGCTCATCGAGCTGCATGGGCTCGTCTACTCGGAAGAGGAGGCCGACGAGTTCCGCGCCCACCAGCTCCCGATCCGGGCCGTCGACGAGGACTTCGAGGAGGCACCCGCCTTCGACGAGGTCACCGAGGCGGAGGGCGACCTCAAGCGCCGGATCGACGCGGCCGGGACGATCAACGCAGTCACCGACCTGATGCTGGACGGCGCCACCCAGACGATCCTCGCCGCGATGCCGCCCGGCACCCGCGACGAGGTCCGCGACTACGCCAAGGCGCGCCTCGTGGCGCTCGGCTGGCCGAAGCGCCCCGGCCGACGCAGCGCCGCCTGACCCATATCCCCCCACCCAAGGAGACCGCCATGCACCGCGCGACGCGCCGCCGCACCATGAAGGCCCGTGGACACAGCCACCAAAGCTGGAGCATCGAGACCCTGTCGTACAGCCCCTCCCGGATCGTCCGGCTGGGCGACGAGAAGGTCGCGATCCTTTTCCCACCGGTGGAGCCCGGCGCCGCTTGGCAGCTCTACCCGCATCCTGACACATTCCCCGGGCTGAACTTCGAGGGCTTGCCGGCGCCGCTCCGCCCGGAATTCCTGGCCTTCGCGGATCTCCCGGAGGTCGAGCGTTTCCTGGGGATCGGGGATGTGGAGCCCGCCGCTCTGGCGGCGTGACCGGTTGGGTCAGCAGCACGGTGGTACCCCGTGGAGTTCGGCGGCTTCCCGCGTGAAGGCGCCATCCGGTCCGTGCAGGATGAGGGGTGGCTGTAAGCGCAGCGCGGCGCGGCTTCCCTTGACGGCGCTGATCAGGATCCGGATCGCCGGCGCCTCGGCGCGGGGATGGACCGGACGGATCGCCAGACCGCCGTAGCGGCCCCGAAGGGTTTGCAGGCACTCTGCGAGAACGTCGGCCCGATGGATCAGCCCCAGCCGCCCGCCCGGCCGCAGGATCGCCGTGCAGGTGCGGATCCAGGCGTCCAGCGCCTCCCCGGAGGCATCACCGGCGAAAGTATGCGCCGCAGCCCGGCCAGGATGCGGCGAGGCCCGGTGGTGGCCGGCCGAGAAGTACGGGGGGTTCGTCAACACCACGTCGAAACTGTCCGGCATCAGACCGGCGGCGCGGCGATCCGTCGCGGGGGCGAGCACGTCGGCTTCGATCACGCGGGCATCGATCCCGTTCAGCGCGGCATTCGTCCGAGCCTGTGCGGCAAGATCGGGGTCGCGCTCGACCAGGGTCGGCCGGAGGCCGGGAACCAGTGCGGCACAGGCGAGCCCGACCGCTCCGGTTGCGGCTCCGACATCACACAATCGATCCTCGGGGGCCGGGATGAGAAGGCGGGCGAGCAGCACCGCGTCGGTCCCCGCCCGGTGTGCCCCACGCGCTGGCTGATGCAACCGCAGGCGCCCGCCCAGGAAGGCGTCCGGCGCCTTCGTCACGGCTGGCGCAGCTCATGGGCGAGGCCGGCATCCGTGAGCAGGCGCCGCGCCTGGGCTTCGAGGTCACGTGGCACCAGCAGCCGCTGCCCGAACATGCCGATCGACCCCTCCATCAGGCTCATCTGACTGTCGGCCACCAGGACCGGGATCTCGGCCGCTTCGAGGATCGTGCGGGCGAACCCGATCAGCACGACGTCGTTGGCCCGGATCAGCTCGACCATCAGTGTCCCCCGAGGGCCGGCGGTTTCGCCGCGTCGGCACCGCGCCCCGGGCGACCCATATCGCAGGGGAGCCGATGTTGCGGCGCCGCGAGGCCCGTGCGAAGGGATCGCCCTCCGCCCAGGGCGGAACCGGTCTGGAGGTCACGCATCTTGGGTATGGCCCTCTCCATCGAGAACCCGAAGCCTGAGATCGAGGCGGGGTTGAACGACCTCGTCGCGCTGGTGGCGGACGGCATGGCGCGGGTCAACACCACGATCCTGTCGCGGACGGGCTCGGAGGTGACGATGATCCCGGAGGTGGCCAACCACCTGATCGCCTCCGGCGGCAAGCGCCTGCGCCCGATCCTGACCCTCGCCTGCGCCAAGCTCTGCGGATACGCGGGCGACACGGACGGCGACGTGAAGCTCGCCGCCAGCGTCGAGTTCATGCACACCGCCACGCTCCTGCACGACGACGTGGTCGACGAGAGCGACATGCGCCGCGGCCGGGTCGCCGCCCGGATCAAGTGGGGCAACGAGGCCTCGGTGCTGGTCGGCGATTTCCTGCTTGGCCAAGCCTTCCGGATGATGGTGGAAGTCGGCTCGCTTCGGGCGCTCGACATCCTCTCGGCCGCCGCCACGGTTATCGCCGAGGGCGAGGTGATGCAGCTCACCAACGCCAAGAATCTGGAGACCGACGAGGCCGCCTACCTCGCGGTGATCCGCGGCAAGACCGCCGAGTTGTTCGCGGCCGCCTGCGAGGTCGGGCCCGTCCTTGCGGCACGCCCCGAGGTCGAGCAGGCAGCGGCGCGCGCCTACGGCATGAGCCTCGGCATCGCCTTCCAGTTGATCGACGACGTGCTGGATTACGGCGGCACCTCGGCCGAACTCGGCAAGAACGTCGGCGACGATTTTCGCGAGGGCAAGATTACGCTGCCGATCGTGCTGGCCTATCGCCGGGGCAGCGAGGGCGAGCGCGGTTTCTGGCGGCGGACCCTTCAGCAGGGCGAGATCCGCGACGGCGATCAGGAGACGGCCCTCGACCTGCTCCAGCGCCACGGCGCCCTGGAGGAAACGGTGGCCCGCGCCCACCAGTACGGCGTCGAGGCCCGGGCGGCCCTGGATATCTTTCCGGACGGTCCGGTGAAGGCGGCGCTCAACGGGGCGATCGAGTTCTGCGTGGCGCGGGCGCGTTGAGGCGGCGCTCCACATCGTTTCCGATCGACTGATCAAGTCTGCCGGCGTCGCCAAAGAGGGTGTTCGGTGCAACCCGAACCACGGCATATAGACCGGACAGGGCCACTGGGACGGGCATGCTCTGTGTCAACGCGCCGCGGACGCCAGTGCCTCGGCCAAAGCGGGGGCCAATCCTCGTAGCTCCTCCAGATGAGCCGCTGTCAGGGTCCGCAGCAGCGCCTCGGCGCGGGGTGTGAGCGCCAGCTCGCTCCGACGCCGGTCCTCGGCAGCCCGCGTCTTGCTCAACAACCCGGCCTCCACCATGCGGGCGACGAGTTCGGCCGCGCTGTGGGGCGCGATGAGCAACTGCTCCGCCAGCAATCCGACGGTGGCAGGGTTGCGCCCGACATGCCCGGCGAGGGTGAGCAGGGCCTGATGCTGCTGCGGCGGCAGCCCCGCCCGTCCCGCGGCCGCCTCGCTGAAGGCCAGGAAGCGCCGGAGGCGGAACCGGAAATCCGCCAGGGCCGCATATTGCTCCGATGACAACGTCTCGGCGCCCGATGAATCGGCGTCCATGGCAGCACCTCAGCTTTCAGCGCCTCCTTAACCCCATGGCCCCCTGCGCGTCCCATGCCGGACGACGGCCGTCCGTTCCACCCGCCCGTAGATCCGTCCCAAAATATATCGTATTACGATACAAATAATCTGGCGACGGAAGAGGAGGCCTCGATGGGGGGCGGGCAAAAGTTCGAGCGTGGCGGTCGCGGGCCGCACCGCCGGGCGCTGGGCGACTTCAGCGCCGATCGGCGCGTGGTGATCCTGGCCGGGATGGCCATCGTGACCGGCACCGCGGCGAGCGGCACCGCCTGGATCCTGCTCACGCTGATCGGCCTCGTAACCAATGTCGCGTGGTACGGCCGCTTCGACACAGCCCTGACCTCCCTCGCCGGCGCCGCTCCGGGCCCCTGGATGGTGGCGATCCCGGTGATCGGCGCCCTGATCGTCGGCGCCATGGCGCGTTACGGCTCCGAGAAGATCCGCGGGCATGGCATCCCGGAGGCCATGGAGGCCATCCTGATCGGTGGAAGCCGGATGTCTCCGAAGGTCGCGGTGCTCAAGCCGCTCTCCTCCGCGGTGGCGATCGGAACCGGCGGACCGTTCGGCGCCGAAGGACCGATCATCGTCACGGGGGGCGCGGTCGGCTCGCTGTTCGCGCAGTTCTTCCACCTGAGCGCCGCAGAGCGGAAGACGCTCCTGGTGGCGGGCGCCGCCGCCGGCATGACGGCGATCTTCGGGACGCCGGTGGCGGCCGTGCTGCTGGCGGTCGAGGTGCTGTTGTTCGAGTGGCGCCCGCGCAGCCTCGTTCCGGTCACGGTCGGGGCGGTGACGGCGGCCTGCTGGCGGCCGGCTTTGTTCGGGGCGGGCCCGCTCTTTCCCTTCGCCGACAACCCGGCGCTGCCCTGGTGGGGCCTGCCGGCCTGCGCGGCTCTGGGCATCGCCTGCGGCCTGATCTCGGGTGTGCTGACTCGGGCGCTCTATGCGCTGGAGGACGGGTTCGGCAAGCTCCCGCTGCACTGGATGTGGTGGCCTGCGCTCGGTGCCGTCGTGGTAGGCCTCGGGGGCCTCGTCGAGCCCCGGGCGCTCGGCGTCGGCTACGATATCATCCACGAACTGCTGTCCGGGCATATGCAGGCCGGCGCGGTCGTGACGATCCTGGCGGTCAAGGCGGTGATCTGGCTCGCGGCCCTGTCGTCGGGCACCTCCGGGGGCGTGCTCGCGCCGCTGCTGATCCTGGGCGGTGCCGTGGGATGGCTCATCGGCCTCCTGCTGCCGGGGGTGCACGGGTTCTGGGCGCTGATCGGCATGGCCGCGATGCTCGGCGGCACGCTGCCGGCGCCGCTCACGGGCGTGGTCTTCGCGGTCGAGGTGACCGGCGATGTCGCCGCGCTCGCGCCGCTGCTGGCCGCGACCATGACGGCCTACGCGGTGACCGTGCTGCTCCTCAAGCGCTCGATCCTCACGGAGAAGATCGCCCGGCGCGGCCAGCACATCACCCGGGAATACGGGATCGACCCCTACGATCTCACCCGGGTCGGGGCCGTGATGACCCAGGCGGTGGACAGCCTGGGCGCCGAGCTGCCGCTGACGGAGGCACTCGCCGCCATCGAGGCGGGCGCCCATCATGCCTACCCGGTCGTCGATGCGGTGGGACGGCCGGTGGGGCTGGTCTCGCGCGGCGACGCCCTGCGATGGACCCTGGAGGAGCAGGACAGCGATCCGGTGGCGGATACGCTCGGCGAGCGCGTGTCGGACGCCGATCTGGCGACGGTCCATCCGGGCGACGTCGTCTCGCATGCGCTCGACGTGATGCTTTCGGCCGGACAGGGCCGCCTACCGGTCACCGATCCGCAGAGTGGGCGCTTGGTCGGCCTGCTGACCCGCAAGGACCTGCTGCAGGTGCGCGCGACCGTGGTGCAGGCCGAGGCCGAGCGCCGTGCGTTCTTCCGGAGACGCCGAGGCGAGCGCCGCGCGGGATCAGGAGCATGAGTGTGGAGATTCGTATCGCCGGACGGACGATCGGCCTGGATCGGCTCAAGCCCGGCGCCTGCTATCTTGCGGCCGGCACCGACGGGCCGGACCTCGCCCTCGTCGTCGTCCGGGCGGGGCGGCGGGAGGCGCTGCTGCTCAACCGGCGCGGCGGCAACGGCGATCTGCCCATCCTGTCCGATCTCGCCAGCGACGTCGACGTCCTCGAATTGCAAGGCGCCGTCCTGGCGCCCAGCGGGGCGATCGGCGACACCGCCTTCGGGCCGGTCGCCGATGCTCCGGCGGCGCTCCATATCGGGGACGGCAGCGCCTATCTGTGCGGCCGCGACGAGTCCGGGCGCTCGGCGACCTTCAATGTCGTCAGCGGTGTCGCAAGCGTGATCGATCCTGGGGAGTTGCCGCATGCTCGCTGCTGGCGCGTGGTCGTGCCGGCGGCGGGCGGTGTCGTCACTGTCTACGCGGCGGAACCGGCCTGAACCCGGTGGGGCTCAGCGCAGGAAGGTCGGCGCCACCCACCAATCCGGATGGGCGGCACGCAGGCTCGCGGCCGCCCGCACCGCCCCACGCCGATCGGCGAATAGCGCGAACACCGTCGCGCCGGAGCCCGACATCCGCGCAAGCCGGCAGCCGCGGTCGCGCAAAGCGGCCAGCACGGTCCCGATCACCGGTGCCACCGTGAGGGCCGGCGGCTCCAGATCGTTGCGCGCCGGGCCGATGGCCGCCACCAGGGCGTCGCCGCCGAGCCCCTGGCCGATCACGGGATGCTCCGCCCCTGGCAGGCTCTGCCCGACTGCGAGGCCCAGCGCCTTGAACACCGGCGCCGTCGGCACCGGAACGCCGGGATTGATCAGCACCGCCGGTAGCGGCGCGAGATCGAGCGGAGCGCCGATCTGCTCGCCGACGCCGCACATCATGCGAGCCCGCGGATCCAGACAGACCGGAACGTCGGCCCCCGTCTCCCGCGCCGCCGCGACAACGGCCGCATCGTCGCGCGACAGCCCGTTGAGGCACGCGAGCAGGCGCAAAGCCGCAGCGGCGTCGGACGAGCCCCCGCCGATTCCGGCGGCCACCGGGAGGCGCTTGGTCAGGTGGAAGGCGCCCGTGCGAAGACCCGGCACGCGCGCTGCGAGGTGACGCGCCGCGCGCAGGACGAGGTTGTCGTCGGTGGGGCCGGCCGGCCCGGCGGTCGGACCCGAAACGGTCAGCCCGAGGGGAGCAGTGGGATCGAGGGTCAGCCGGTCGGCGGTGCCCGCGAAGGCCACGAGGCTCTCCAACGCGTGGTAGCCATCATCCGCCCGCCGCCCGAGGATGTGGAGCGTCAGATTGACCTTGGCGGGGGCGCGGTCTGCAAGCAGGGGCACGGGATCTCGAATGGGTCGCTGCCGAATGGAGCGACGCTCTACAACTTGGAAGCCGAGAACAACAGCTCAGCCGAGATCCCCGTGCGGCCGGTAAGGCAGTGCATCGCCGACGCGGATCGCGGTCAGGTCCTCGGCGAGTTCGACCAGCCCGTCGCTCGCCGACAGACCGGTGAGCGCGCCCCCCGGCACGAGGACGGCTTCGGGCATTCCGGCCTCGCCGGGGCGCAGGCACACCCGCAGGTATTCCCGCCGGCCGGCGCGTTTCTGCAGGGCGAAACCGCTGCACACGGTGAGCGCCAGCGTCGTATCCTTCGTCCCCGAAAGGTGCAGGACCAGGGGCTTGAGCACGGCGATCGCGGTCACGTAGGCGGCGGCCGGGTTGCCCGGTAGCCCAATGAACGGCGTGCCCGCCACGGTTCCGAGCGCGACCGGACGGCCCGGCTTGATCGCGAGGCGCCAGAGCGTGAGCGACCCGGAGGTCTCGACGGCGGCACGGACGTGATCCTCCTCCCCGACCGAGACGCCCCCGGAGGTCAGAATCAGGTCGTGCTCCGCGGCCGCCGCCGCGAGGCGGTCGCGTACCTGCCCCGGCACATCGCGCAGGATGCCGAGATCGTGGGGGTCGGCGCCGAGCCGCCGCAGGAGCGCGGCGAGCATCGGCCGGTTGGCATCGTGGATGCCGGCGGGCGGCAGGGGCTCGCCCGGCGGCGTCAGTTCGTCGCCGGTGGAGAACAGCGCGACTCGCAGAGGTGCGCGCAGGCGCAGATCGGCGCGCCCGAGCGCGGCGGCGAGCGCCAGATGCCGCGGCCCGAGCCGGATCCCGGCGGGGATCGCGCGGCTGCCGCGGGCGATGTCCTCGCCGGCCCGGCGCCGATTGGCGCCCGGCGCGAGGCCCGCTGGCAGGCGTACGGCGTCGCCGTCAATCCGGACATCCTCCTGCATGGCCACGGTATCGGTGCCCGGGGGCATCGGTGCCCCGGTGAAGATCCGCACCGCGCGGCCCATTCCGGTTTCGGCCGGCGCATGGCCCGCCGGCACCCGGCCGCCGAGGGGCAGGCTGTCCGCCCCGGATGCAAGATCGGCGGCCCGGAAGGCGTAGCCGTCCACCGCGGCGTTGTCGAAGGGCGGCAGGTCGAGCGGCGCGATCAGGTCCTCGGCGAGGATCCGGCCGTCTGCGCCCGCCAGCGGCACGGTCTCGATGCCGGCGAGCACCGGAAGGCGCGTCCGGATCAGCGCCACCGCATCGGCGACCCGCAGGGGTGCGGGCGCCGTATCGAAGCAGTCGGAACTCACGCGACCCATGATGGCACGGGATCAGGCTGGGGCAGGCGGGTCGGCACGGGGCGGCCTCGCGGGCGATGGTAGGCCGGCTTGCGGCATCGGGATCGCGCGATCAAGTCCCGGGCGGCGGCACGAATCATCGCCCGCACGGGTCCGATCCGCTACGATCCGGTTCGCCATGCCCAATCCCGCTCGCCCGACAGCCCAGGAACTCCCCTGCCAGCGCCACCTGTTCGAGGTGCCGGAGGCGGTCAGCTACCTCGATGCGGCCGCGTGGTCGCCGCTGCCGCGGGTCGTGCGCGCCGCCGGGGAGACCGGCCTCCTGACCAAGAGCCGACCTTGGGACCATCCGCGCGAGGGGATTCCCGCCCAGGTCGAGCGGGCTCGGGCCGCCGCGGCCGGGCTGATCGGTGCAGGGCCGGACGATGTCGCGATCGTCGGCGCGGTCAGCCACGCCATGGCAATAGCCGCGCGCAACCTCGGGCCGATCCCCGGCGGCCGCCTGCTGCGGGTGGCCGACGAGTTCCCATCCCTGCGCTTCGCCTTCGACCGGCTGGCTGCCGCGCGGGGGCTCGTCGTGGAGGAGGTCGCGCGTCCCCCGGATGGTGACTGGACCGCGGCGCTGCTGCCCGCGATCGCCCGTCCGGGCGCGCCGCCGCTCGCGCTCGCCACCCTGACGCCGCTGCACTGGACCGACGGGAGCCTGATCGACCTCGACCGCCTCGCGCCGGCGGTCCACGCGACCGGTGCGGCCCTGGTGATCGATGCGACGCAGGCGGTCGGTGCCATCCCGGTGGATGTGGCCCGCTGGCGGCCCGATTTTCTGGCGTTCCCGACCTACAAATGGGCGCTGGGACCCTACGGCCTCGCCTTCCTGTACGCGGCGCCGCACCGGCAGGACGGCACGGCGCTCGACGAGCATGTCGGCAACCGTCCGGCGGCCGTGGGCGCGCGGCGCTACGATCGGGGCGAGCTCAACGATCCCGTGGCACTCCCGATGGCAGCAGCCGGGCTGGAACTGCTCGCCGGCTGGGGCGTGCCGGCCGGTGCGGCCCGCCTGCGCGGGCTGACGGACCGGCTTGCAGATGCGCTCGATGCGCTCGGTCTCGAGATTGCGCCGCGAAACCTGCGGGCACCCCACATTCTCGGCGTGCGGCGGCCGGGCGGGCTACCCGCCGGCTTCGTCGAAGGCCTGCGCCGCGAAGGGGTCTTCGCGAGCGAACGCGCCGGAGCTCTGCGACTGAGCCCCCATGTCTGGGTGAACGACGACGACCTTGCCCGCTGCGTCGGGGCGATCCGCGACGGCCTCGGCGGCCGGGGCGGCGCGGCGTAGCCCGACCGTCACGCCGCGATTTCCGCCGCCGGGGCCTGCCTGACCGCGTCCCCCCGCTTGCCGAAGCGTCGGCGCCATGCGTGCTGCGCCCGGTCCACGAGCTGCGCCGCCGTACCCCGTGGTGTGCGCGCGCCCGTCATCGAGGCCAGGGTCAGGGCCTCGGTGCCGAACCGGCTCTTGAACCCCTCGTCGCCGCAGAGGAAATCCACCGTGTGCAGCCCGCGGTCGATCGACCACATGATGTAGTCCATCATCAGCACCATGCCGGGCGAAGCGCGCTCGACCTCCGGATCGTAGGTGGTGACGAAGGCCATCATCGCGCCGGACTGGACGAAGTTGATCGACACGGCCACGTCGGCGCCGCCGCATTCCAGCACGAAGGCGTGCAGCAAGCCTGCCTCGGCCAGTACCTGCACCATGGCGGGCAACGCTCCCGAGCCCGCGTCGTAGAAGGCCGTGGAGGCGAGGCCGTGGCGCTGGAGCCAAGCGCGCTTGAAAGTGGTCAGCCGGTCGAGCACCGGCCCCAGTGGCTCTTCCGGTCCGAGCAGGCGGAAGACAAGGGGGCCGCGCTCGCTCAAGGCTTTCTGGCCGCGCCGGTAGTTCTGCCGGGTCTTCTTCGACTGTGCATCGAACCACGCCTGTCCGGTCGTCCAGGAGCCGCGCACCCGCCAATTCGCCTCGTCGCGGTGGTTCAGGCGCAGCCGGACCCCGCCGCCCTCCGGCTGGAGCAGCGTGCGGGCCACGGCATCCGGCAGGAGCCGGTTGAGATAGGCCAGATCGAAACCGCCAGCCTGCCCGGCGTAGCGCCACATCTGCTGAACGAGGTCGCGGTCGGTCCGGTCGGCGAGCAACGCGTCGCCGAAATCCGAGCAGTCCTTGGCAGCCCATTCGAGCACCCGGAACCCCTTCCGGCGGACGGTGGCGAGCGGCAGCACGCCGACGAGATCGTCGCCCCGCCACGCCAGCACGATGGCGAGCGCCCGGCGCTCCCGGTCGGGCGCGCTCGCCCACCAGGCGGAGATCCAGGCGGGGCTCTGAAACACCAGGGCGCCGCTCGCCGCCCACAGTTTGGTCCAAGCCGGGCCGACCTCCGCCAGCCGCCCGGCGGTACGGACCGTCTCGAAACGCTCGGTCGCCATGGTCAGGCCCCCGACCGCGGCCGAGCCGGCACACCGCGCAGGCGCCGCACCTGCCGCGCGATCCGCCGGCCCATCTTCTTCAACGGCAGCACGTAGAGCCCCGACAGGGACTGGTAATCTGCCACGTCCCGATCGACGAGGCCGAACTTGAAATCCTCATTGGGCTTCGGGATGCAGAGGGTTCCGAACACCCGGTCCCAGAACGAGAACAGCAGGCCGAAATTCTTGTCGTAATGTTCCGGCGCCGTGGAATGGTGGAGCTGGTGCCAGTGCGGGCATAGGATGATCGTGTTGAGCCGCCCGAACGAGATCTTGAAATGCGTGTGGCGCACGAAGTCCATCATCAGGATGTTGCGCATGATGTAGACGTTGATGCCGAACACGGTCAGCTCGACCGGGTTCAGCGCCAGCAGGCTCCAGATCCCGAAGCAGATGCCGGGGATCACGCCGTCCCAGGCGCGGTTCATCAGCTCATCCAGGGGATGGACCCGGTCCTTGGTGATCCCGACCATCACCTCGGCCGAGTGGTGGACCTTATGGAGCTCCCACAGGAACGGGTAGCGGTGCTGGGCCGTGTGGTAGAGGTAGTAGGACAGGTCGTAGGCCAGCAGCATCGTGGCGGTGAACACCACCACGGTGACCGGCCCGGGCTCGCCGAGGATCGGCTGATCGATCCCGAACACCGCGCCCAGCACCCGGTTGGTGGCGTAGCCGACCGCGACCACGAAGGTCACGCCTGCCGGGATCAGCAGGAACGGCATGATCGCCCTGCGGGTGATGTAGAACAGCAGGTCCGCCCGCGCGGAGGGGTTGGTCAACACCTCCCGCGGAAGCGTGAATTCGAAGAACTCGGCGAACGAGTATTTTTCGGCCGTGCGCAGGTAGGCGATCAGGGCGCAGATCAGCGCCGTCGCGAACAGCAAGCCGGCGGCGAGCAGGTTCTCGCCCGAGAGCTTCGCGGCGATTCGCTGGATAAAATCGGCGACCTCCATGTCTACGCGTTTCCTTCGGCCATTCGGCGCCGATCCACGCCCGCACCATTCAGATCCAACCGGACCAATGTTGGCCCCAATCGTTTGCTCCGCATACCATCCGTAAGCATCGGACTATTTTGCCCCGCCAATCGTCTGTCAAACATTGGTTTTGATTGCGGACCAGAACATCGGGCTCCATGCAACACACCGCGCGATCCGGTTTCCGCAGCGATTCGATTCGGCTTCCCGGCTCAGCCGATCGGAAGAACCGGGCGAGACCCGGCTCTCGATCGCCGCAGGGTCGCCCGCACCGCGGCGTCGATGCCCTCGGCCGCGGACGCTTCCGAGAACAGAGCCTCGTAGCGCGCCCGTGCCGCCTGGCCGAAGCCGCGCCACGTCGCCGGGTCGGCGATCATGCCGGCGAGCGCCCGCGAGATCGGTTCGGGGCCGCCGGGCGGGACGATCCACCCCGTCCGCCCGTGTTCGACGACCTCCGGCAGCCCGCCGATCGCCGTCACCAGCGGCGGGACGCCGTACGCCATGGCCTCGATCGCCACCCGGCCGAGGGATTCCGGGCGCTGCGACGGCATGGTCACCACGTCGGCCCAACGGTAGAGGGCGTCCGGATCGGCCACGAACGGTTCGCGGGTGACCTGATCCGACAGGCCGGCTGCCGCGATCTGCTCCATCAGGGCGCGTTCGCGCGCCGCGTCCTCGAACGCGCTGCCGACGATGCGCAGTTCGATCCGCCGCCGCAGCGCCTCGGGCAGCGCGGCCACGGCTTCGATCAGCACATCCTGTCCCTTGATCCGGCTGATGCGCCCCAGCATCAGCACCCGGAGCGGGCGGCGGCCGTCGTACCCGCCCCGGTTCATCGCGGCCGGCGCGGCGATGCCGTTGTAGACCACCCGGGCGCCGGTCCCCGCCGGCAGCGCGTAGGCCCGGGCGGTTGCGTGCGAGTTGAATACCACGTCGGCCCTGCTCCAGCGGATCAGCCCGCGCAGGACCTTCAACACGGCGCCTTCCGGGATCTCGTGGATGTGGACGATGCTCCGCCCAGGAAGAAGCCGCGCGGCGAGCAGGTAATCGGCCACCACGGTCGTGTTGATGTAGACGAGGTCGCTGCCGCGGATCCGCCGCAGCGCGCGCAGAACTGCGACCGGCAGAGCTATCGGGGCGACGATGCAGCGCCGCGCCAGATTCTTGCGCCGCAGGATCCACAACGGCGCGATCACGACGCGGCTGGCGAAGGGTTCCAGAGCCGGCACGATCGGCCCGTGGCGCGGCAGGATCACATCGATCCGGGCGGACGGATGGGCAGCACGGAGAGTGCGGACCGTCTCGATGAAGCAGCGGTCCGATCCATAGAGCTCGAAACCCTGATGCACGCAGGTGATCGTCAGCGCGGACGCGTCTTGCGCTCCGGCGGCCACCGGAACACCTCGCTCGTCAGCCAGTGCGGCGGCGACAGTGTGCAATATCGAATCCTCTACCGCTGGATTAACTGTCGGCAAATTGGAAAACCGATGGTTGATATTTCATTGGGTCGCTTGGCGGGCATGTCCTCTTATAATATAAACGCCGTAGTTGGAAGGAAGGACAATGCCGGACCGCATACCCGCAGTGCTAATTCTAGGAACGCGCGGGATCCCGGCTGCACATGGTGGGTTCGAAACTTTTGCCGAGCGGTTCGCCCGTTACCTCGCGGTTCGTGGCTGGTGCGTTGGCGTGTATTGCCAGCGGGAGGTCAAGCGGGTCGGCACGCGGATCTCGTCGCGGGTCTGGAACGGGATCGAGCTGATCACCGTGGAAGTAGGGCTGAAGGGCCCGGCCGCGACCCTGGCCTTCGACGCGTTCTGCGCCTGGGATGCGGCCCGGCGTGGCGGCGTCTGCCTCGTGCTCGGCTACAACGGCGCGGCCTTCCTGCCCTATCTGCGCGCCAGCGGCGGCCGGATCCTGACCAACATGGACGGGATCGAATGGCGCCGCCCGAAATGGTCGCGGCCCATCCGGGCGTACTTCTACGTCAGCGAGTGGATCGCCGCGTGGTCCTCGCACCGGCTCGTCGCGGACCATCCAGCCATCGCCGACCACTTGGCCACGCGGCGCCCGCGCCGGGCCATCACGACGATTCCCTACGGGGGCGACCCGCCGTCCGACGAGATTGCGCCACCGCCGCTTGGGTTGGAGGCCGGGCGCTACCTCGTCTCGATCGCCCGCATCGAACCCGATAACAACATCCTGACGATCGTCGAGGCGTTCTCGCGCCGGCCCCGGGGTGTCCGCCTCGTGGTTCTCGGGACCATGTGCGTGCACAACCGCTATCATCGCGCCGTCGAGGAAGCCGCCTCCCCGGAGGTTCTGTTTCCCGGCCCCATCTACGAGCCCGATCAGGTCCAGGCCCTGCGGATCCATGCGCTGGCCTATCTCCACGGCCACTCGGTGGGCGGCACCAACCCGTCACTGGTCGAGGCCCTGTGGGCGGGCAACGCGGTGATCGCCCACGCCAACCCGTTCAACCGGGGAACCGCCGGCGACGCGCAGTTCTACTTCAAAGACGTCGACTCCTGTGCCGTCGCGATCGAGCAGGTTCTCGACGAGGCGGAGGCGGTCGCGCATGCCCGCGCGGCGGCCCGGCGGCGTGCCGAGGACTTCCGGTGGGGCGACGTGCTGGCGGCCTATGAAGACGAGGTGCGGCGGGTCGGAGGTTATCCCCCGGCGGAGCGCGTCAAGGTGCCGTTCGCCGAGCCGATCGGCGCCACGGCCGGCGCGAGCGGGTGAGGGCCAGTCGCCGGAGGCTGCTCGCGGGCGGCCTCGCTGCATTGGGCGCACGGGCGGTGCCGGCCCGAAGCGCCGTCGCGCCGATTCCGCTGCGCCGGGGCATCTCGCTCTGGCCCTGGTTCTCGCTCACCACGGAATATCCGGCCCCGCGCATCGACTACGCTTGGCCGCCCTTCCAGGCGGATCGCCCTGTCCCGACCCGTGCCGACCTGATGCGACTCACCGCCGTCGGCTTCGATTTCGCGCGCCTGCCGCTCGATCCCGGCCCGTTCGTGGCCTTCACGGGAACCCGCCGGGCCGAACTCCTCGGCAACCTGTCAGCGGCAATCGATGCGGTGCTGGCGGCCGGCCTCCGCGTCGTGCTTAACGTTCAGGCGAATGCGGCGACCCATCATTACACGCCGGAGGCGTTCTACGGCACAGATCGGGCGCCGCTGTTTCCGGCCTACCGGGATCTCATCGCCGAACTGGCCCGCCTGTGTGCTCGCAAGGGAGTTGACCGGGTCGCGCTGGAGCCGGTCAACGAGCCGCCGCAGGCCTGCGGTGCCCTTTCGTGGAATCGGGTTCAGGAGAGGCTTCTGACCGCGGCCCGGACGGCGGCACCAGCGCTCACCCTGGTGGCGACGGGCTCATGCGGCAGCCTCGTCGCCGGCCTGACGGCCCTCGACCCGGCGCCGCTCGCGCGATTTGCGCCCCTGCTCTACACTTTCCACTTCTACGAGCCGTATCTGTTCTCGCATCAGGGGGCGACCTGGCTTATCGAAGAGCCGTTCTATCGCTGGCTCAACGCCGTGCCCTGGCCAGGGACGCGCGCGCGCATGCCAGAGACGCTGAAGGCGGTGTCGGCCCGCATGGAGGCCGACCGGTCGGTCGCGCAGGCCGAGAAGGCCCGCGACCGTGCGGAGATCGAGGCCAAGCTGCGCGAGTACGGCGATGCCGAGCCAGGACCGGCCTTCCTTACCGCCGCCATGGACCCGGTCGCGACCTGGGCCGACCTCTACGGGATCCCGCGCCGGAACGTGCTGATGGGCGAGTTCGGCGCCCTGCGCACCGACGCCCGCTACACCGCTGCGCGGCCCATCGACCGGGCCGCCTATCTCCGCGACGTGCGGCTGACGGCGGAGCGAGCGGGTTTCGGGTGGTCGTTCTGGAATCTGTTCGACGGGCTCGGCCTGATGGACAAAGCGCACGCAGTCGATCCTGCGCTGCTACCAGCTTTGGGCCTCAAGATTGAACCGTAAGACGCTTTCCGATGGGGGGCCGATAGCGCTCCGCCATCACGGGCGAAGCCCAGCGATGCAAAGTGGCGCTACATCGGGAAGCGTGGGATCGCCCCGGATGGCTTCGCTCCACACGCATCGACGCTCGGATATGATACGTCGTTCTCGCTGCTGCCCTGAGTGCCTAAGCCACCGCCCAGGGCAGCGTTTCATCGCCACGGAACACCACGACCGCCGTGTCCTCAACCGCGACCGCCTCCGCGACGCGGCTCTCCCGCCGTTCCAGCGTGACCGTTGCCGCGTTCGGCTCCAGCCCGTGAAACCGGGCGCCGTTGAGCGACGCGAAGCCCTCGAACCGGTCGAGCGCCCCTTCCTCGTCGAACACCTGCACGTAGGTCTGGAGCGCGGAAGGCCCACAGAATACCCCCGCGCAGCCGCAGGACGCCTCCTTGGCGCCGCGGACATGCGGGGCCGTGTCGGTGCCGAGATAGAAGCAGGCCTCGCCCGAGGTCGCGGCTTTGCGCAGGGCGAGCCGGTGCCGCTCGCGCTTGGCCACCGGCAGGCAGTACAGGTGCGGGCGCAGGCCACCTTGGAAGATGTGGGTCCGGTTGATCACGAGATGGTGCGGCGTGATCGTGGCCGCGCACCGGCTCGCGTGCTCCCGGACCACGTCGAGGATCTCCGCCGTGGTGGCATGCTCCACGGTGACCTTGAGGCCCTGATGACGGGCGAGGAGCGGAATCAGGCTGCCCTCCATGAAGGCGGCCTCGCGGTCGAAGATGTCGATCTCCGGGTCGGTCGCCTCGCCGTGGATCAGCAGCGGCATGCCGATCCGCTCCATGCGCTCCAGCACGGGCGCGATCCCGAGAAGGTCGGTGACGCCCGCGTGCGAATTCGTGGTCGCGCCCGCTGGATAGAGCTTGGCGGCGATCCAGACCTTGTCCTTGAAGCCGCGCTCGATCTCGTCCGGATCGGTGTCGTCCCGCAGGTAGCAGGTCATCAGCGGCGTGAAATCCATGTCGGCCGGCAGGGCCGCCAGGATCCGCTCGCGATAGGCCCGCGCGGCCGCGACCGTGGTCACCGGCGGCACGAGGTTCGGCATGATGATACCCCGGGCGAACTGCGCCGCCGTATAGGGCAGCACCGCCTTCAGCATCGCGCCGTCGCGCAGGTGGATGTGCCAGTCGTCCGGGCGGCGGATCGTGATCCGCTCGATGGTCTTCGTGTCCTGGCGCTCGGCGGGGAACAGGTCGGCGACGCTCATCGCGGACCTTTCAGGACTGACCGAAGGCGGAGATGCCGCCATGGGCGGCGGACCACGCGGCCGGCGCGTTGAGGAAGCTTTCGACCTCGTCCAGCGTCTTTGGGTCGAAGGTGCCCATCTCCTTGGCAACTGTCAGCACGTCCCGCCACGTGGTGAGATAATGAAGCTTGATGCCGATCTCCTGCATCAGCGCCGCACTGTCGGGAAAGATGTCGTAGTAGAACAGCACGAAGCAGTGATCGACCTGGGCGCCGGAATCGCGCAGGGCCTTGCAGAAATTGACCTTGCTGCGCCCGTCGGTGGCGAGGTCCTCAACCAGCAACGTGCGGGCGCCCTCGACGATCTCGCCCTCGATCTGCGCGTTGCGGCCAAAGCCCTTTGGCTTCTTGCGGATGTACTGCATCGGCAGCATCATCCGGTCCGCGATCCAGGCCGCGAAGGGGATACCGGCGGTCTCGCCGCCCGCGATGTGGGTGAGCCTCTCGTAGCCGATCTCGCGCACGATCGTGGCGGTGGCGAAGTCCATCAGCGTCGAGCGCAGGCGCGGAAACGAAATGATTTTTCGGCTGTCGGTGTAGACCGGGCTCGCCCAGCCGGAGGTGAACTTGAACGGCTCGTCCTTATAGAAGAGAACCGCGCCGATCTCGAGGAACATCTTGGCCGTCTCGCGGGCGATGACGTCCCGGTCGAGGGGCAGGAAGGGGCTGGTCATGCGGCGTGCGCGCTCCGCTTGGGTGCTCTCCGGGGCTTGAAGACCAGTCCGGTCGGAGAGAACGCGTTGAATTGGGCCTGACCGCCCTCCTCCGCCCTGTCTCGGCCAGCGTCAACCCTGCGCGGCGCGCTATCCGCGCTTCACGCAGTCCTGCCAGCGCGCAGATGCGCGATATGCCGGATGGCGAGCGCGTAGCCGTGCGTCCCGAACCCCGCCAGCACCGCCGTGGCGGCGAGCGAGATGTAGGAATGGTGGCGGAAAGTTTCGCGCCGGTGGACGTTCGAGATGTGGCACTCGATCACCGGCACCTCGCAGGTGTTGAGCGCGTCGAGGATCGCCACGGAAGTGTGGGTGTAGGCCCCGGCGTTGATCACGATGCCGGCCGATCCGACCCGGAATTCATGAATCGCGTCGATCAGCACGTGCTCGGCGTTGCTCTGGCGGAAATCGACCGTGAGCCCGAATCCGGCGGCGGTCTCGCGGCACAGGGCTTCGACATCGGCCAGCGTTTCGTGCCCGTAGATCTCCGGCTGGCGCTTGCCGAGCAGGTTCAGGTTCGGCCCGTTCAGGACCAGGATCGTGTCGTTCATCGTCTGCCTCGCCGCCTGAGAGGTGCGGCAAGCGTCGGCAAGACACAAGGGCAGGCTGTCATCCGACGCGAGATGTCCCGCAGACAGGCCCGGTGCGCCCGCCGGTCGGTTCAGATCCTCGCCCGGCGGCGCTATCCCGGACGGCGAGGGGACGGGACAGGGAGGACAGACGGATGGCAGCATTCCGGAGCGACGCGCCCGTTGTGATCGCAGTGGCGATCACAGGCTCGGTGCCGCGCAAGACCGACAATCCGGCCGTTCCGGTCACCGTGGCTGAGCAGATCGAGTCGACCCATCAGGCCTTCGAGGCCGGCGCCACCCTGTGTCACATCCATGTGCGCAACGATGACGAATCCCCCTCGTCCGATCCGGAAAAATTCGCCGCCGTGCAGGAGGGGCTGCGCAAGCACTGCCCGGGGATGATCGTGCAGTTCTCCACGGGCGGGCGCGGCCGCGATCCCGCCGCCCGCGGCCTGTCGCTCAAGCACCGGCCCGACATGGCCTCCCTGTCCACGGGCTCGGTCAATTTCCCGACGATCGTCTACGAGAATGCCGCGAGCCTCGTGACCGATCTCGCCGGCCAGATGAAGCAATACGGCGTGAGGCCCGAGATCGAGATCTTCGACCTCTCGCATCTGCATGGCGCCAAGCGGCTGGTGGAGGCGGGCCTGATCGACGCGCGCCCGCACGTGCAGTTCGTGATGGGCGTGCAGAACGCGATGCCGGCCGAGGAGCACCTGCTCGACATCCTGCTCGCCGAGACCCGCCGGATCCTCCCCGAGGCGACCTGGACGGCTGCCGGTATCGGCCGCAACCAGGCGGTGGTGATGGACTGGGCGCTCGCCCGCGGCGCCGACGCAGTGCGGACTGGCCTGGAGGACAACATCCGGGTGACGAAGGACCGGCTGGCGGCCAGCAACGCCGAGCTCGTCGGCCTCGCCGACGAAGCGGTGGCTCGCCATGGCCGCCGCGTGGCCACGTCCGCGGAGGCCCGCGCCGCGCTGGGTTTGGGCTGAACCACCTTCTCACGCGCGGGCCAGCGTGCTAACGGTCCGCCCGCGCGGGTGTAGCTCAATGGTAGAGCAGCAGCCTTCCAAGCTGAATACCCGGGTTCGATTCCCGGTACCCGCTCCACGCCGATCCCAACCCGAGAAGGACGCGCCACGCATCAGCTGCGGGTCCGTTGCCCCGGGCCTCCGCATCGACCGCTTGCGAGCGTAGACCGGCGTTTGTACCTGTCGGTCAGATAGCGATGCCGAACCCTTTCGCCCGGAAGCTGCAATGCTACGTCCCGCTCTCGGCGGCCGTCCGGATGGAGGTTGGCGGGTCCCCCGTTCCGGGCCGTCGCATCATCATGCGTTCCGGCCACATCCCCGACGGCGGCGACCCGCACGCCTGCTGGTAGGTCTGCTTGGTTCAACCGCCGCGGAGTGTCGGCATGACCGATCCAGCTGACTTGGAGGATCGGCTCGCTGCCCTGGAGGCCGACAATGCCCGCCTGCGTCGGCTATTGGACGTAGCGGGTGCGCCAGACGGGCTGCGTCACGGATTGCGCAACACCACGGCGATCATGCACCGTTCCGCCGAGAGCGCCGTCGATGTCGAGGTGGACGGCCTGCGCTTCGGCCTGCCTCTGCCGCTCGTGCCGACGGTCGGACGCGTGATCGCAGGCGCCGATGCCAAGGCATCGCGCAATCCCTGAATCACCGCCCATCTGAAAATCTCCCCGAACTCTCAGTTGCTCGATGCGCCGGCCCCGACAGGGGTCAGATCGCCCGGTGGGATCGAGACCCGCGACAGGTCGAGCGGTGGCGTCGGGCCGGCCGGGAAGGTCGCTTCCCAGCCACCGCCCAAGGCCTTCGACAGCGCCACGAAGTCGGTCGACGTCGCCGCCGTCGCCTGGACGAGGTTGGTTTCGGCCTGCAGCACGGTCTGCGAGGCCTGGAGGACGGTGGTGAAGATCTCGACACCCTGCGTGTAGCGAGCCCGGGACAAAGCCAGTGCCTGCCGCGCATCCGCCACTTGACGGGCCAGCCGCCCGCGGCGGCCCTCGTCACCCTTCAGGGCGGCCAGCGCGTTGACCACGTCGTGCCAGCCTTGGAGCACCGCCTTCTGGTAGGCGATCGCCGCCTCCTGTTGGCGGGCGCGCTGGAGCACGAGGTTCGATTTCAGCCGCCCGCCCTCGAACAGCGGGATGGAGAGCGACGGCCCGACATTCATGTATTGTAGGGACGAGCCCCGGAAGATCTTGCCCGGATCGACCGCGTTGACGACCGGGCTCGCCGAGAGCGTCACGCTCGGGAAGAACTGCGCCTCCGCGACGCCGATCTCGGCGACCGCCGCGTGCAGGTTGGCGTCGGCCCGGCGGATATCGGGGCGGCGCAGGACGAGCGTCGACGGAACACCCACGGGGATCCGGGGCGGCACCGGCGGGATCGCGCGGCCGGACACCAGCTCCTGCGACAAAGCGAGCGGCGGCTCGCCCAGCAGCAGCGAGAGGGCGTTGATCTGCTGGATCTCCTGCTGCTGGAGCTGGGGCAGCTGCGCCTTGATCGCCTCGACCTGCTGGGCGGCGTTCGCGGTGTCGAGGCCAGTGACCAGACCCCGCTGCTGGCGGATCCGCACCACGTCGAGGATCTGCTCGTTGACCTTGATGTTGGCGAGGTCGATCCGGATCTGCTCCTGGGTCCCGCGCAGCTGCACGTAATCGCGCGCCAGCTCGGCCTGGCTGGAGACCAGGGCGTCGCGCCGCTGCTCCGCGGAGGCATCCGCCTGGGCCTGGGCGGATTCCACGGAGCGGCGGACCTTGCCCCACAGGTCGAGTTCCCAGGAGGCGTCGAAGCCGAGCGTGTAGCTCTCGAAGCCGTTGGTCAGCGGCGCCGTGGGGTCGGTGCCCCCCGTGACCCCGCCAAGGGAGCCCGACAGAAGGCCGATCGTGCCGTTCTTGCTGAATTGCTGCCGGTAGGCGCTGCCCTGGCCGTTCAGGGTCGGAAGCCCGGCCGCCGCCGCGGTGCCGAGCTGGGCCCGGCTCTGGAACAGCCGCGCCGTGGCGGTCTGCACGTCGAGGTTCTGCGCGGCGACGCGCTCTTCCAGCGCCGCCAGCACCGGATCTCGGAAGGCGAGCCACCACGCCACCGCCGGCTCCTCCGCGCTGGTGCGGGCGAGCAGCGGCAGTGGGGTCCGGGTCGGCAGGCCGGTATCGAGGTAGTCGCTCGCTTCCGTCAGCGGCGCGGCCGGCGGCAGAAAGTTCGGGCCGATCGTGCAGGCCGCCAATCCGGAAAGCGCGAGGGCCGCGCCGCCGCGCAACCACGGGGTGATGATGCGGGAGGCCATGTCAGTGTTCGCCCCCACCGCCCTGTGCGGTCTTGCCCGAGATCAGGAAGCAGAGCGGCACGACCATCAGCGCGACGATGGCCGTGTATTGGAAAACGTTGCTGTAAGCCAAGACCTGCGCCTGCTTCATGTAGGTCTGGTAGGTGTGCGCCACCGCCTGCTGATGCACCACGGACGCCGCGCGGCCGAGCGAGCGGAGGGTGTGCTCGCTCTCCTGGATCAGCGTGTTGTAGCCGGAGCGCAGCGGCGTCATGAATCCGGCCAGGTGCGCCTGGTCGGCCTGCGTGCGCTCGGTGATGGCCGCAGTCGAGAGCGAGATCCCGAGCGAGCCGAACACGTTGCGGAACATCGAGAACAGCGCCGCGCCGTCGCTGCGGTACTTCTGGGGCAAGGTCAGGTAGGCGATGGTCGAGATCGGCACGAACAGGAAGCCGAGCGCCGCCGTCTGGAGGGAGCGCATCAGCACCAGGGTCTTGAAGTCGATGTCGGGGGCGAGCCGGCTCGAATAGAACAGGGCCGCGCCCATCAGGGTGAAGCCGAACATGACGATGAAGCGCGTCTGCACGACCTTCATGATCTGGCCGACGATCGGGATCAGGACGATCACCACGAGCCCGCCCGGCGACAGGATCAGGCCGGATTTCAGCGCGGTGTAGCCGAGTACGGTCTGTGCGAATTGCGGGATCACCACCGCGCTGGCGTAGAGCGCGAAGCCCATGGCGCCGATGAGCACGCAGCCCATGGCGAAGTTCTTGTCCTTGAACACGTCGAGGTCGATGATCGGCTTCTTCGCGGTCAGCAGCCAGCAGATCGCGCCGAACACGCCGAGCACGCCGAGGGTCGCCATAATCCGGATGAACGGCGAGCCGAGCCAGCCGTCATCCTCGCCGCGGTCGAACACGATCTGCAGGCAGCCGATGCCGATCACGATCAGCGACAGGCCGATATAGTCGATGCCGCGCTTGGTCTTGCGCTTCTCCTGCTCGGAGGGCGGGTCCTGCACCAAGAAGCCGTTGGCGATCACCGCCAGGATTCCGACGGGCACGTTGACGAAGAAGATCCAGCGCCAGTCGAGATGCTCGATCAGGTAGCCGCCCAGCGTCGGCCCGAGCACCGGGGCCACCACGGTCGCCACCGCGGTCACCCCGAAGGCCGCACCGCGCTTGGCCGGCGGGAACGTGTCGAGGATGATCGCCTGCTGGCTCGGCTGCAGGCCGCCGCCGAAGAAGCCCTGCATCAGGCGGAACACGATGATCTGCCCGAGGCTCTGCGAGATGCCGCACAGGAACGACGACACCGTGAACATCGCGATGCAGATCAGGAAGTAGCGCTTGCGCCCGATCGTGTCGGACAGCCAGCCCGCGATGGTGAGCACGATGCCGTTGGCGACGAGGTAGGCGGTGAGCGTGTAGGTCGCCTCGTCGCCGGAGGCGGCGAGCGAGCCGGCGATGTAGGGCAACGCCACGTTGACGATCGTGGTGTCGAGGATCTCCATGAAGGCGGCGAGCGTCACCGTGATGGCGATCAGCCAGGGATTGTAGGCGGGCTTCCAGCCCTGGTTCGGATCGGCGCTCATTTCAGCAGCACCGTCGGCTCGACGCTGATGCCAAGCGGCAGAAGCTCGTCCTTCCGCAGCCCGGAATCGATCGCGATCTTCACGGGCACCCGCTGGACGATCTTGATGAAGTTGCCGGTGGCGTTCTCGGCCGGGAAGGCGGAGAATTTGGAGCCCGAGCCGCGCTGGATCGACTCGACGTGGCCGTGCAGGTCCAGGTTCGGATAGGCGTCGACCGTGATGGTGACCTGCTGGCCGGGGTGCATTCCGTCGAGCTCGGTCTCCTTGTAGTTGGCCGTGACCCACACGTCGGTGGTGACCAGCGACATCACCTGCTGGCCGGCGGAAAGGTAGTCGCCGGCATTGACGTTGCGCTTCGTCACCCAGCCGTCCTGGGGTGCGCGCACCACGCTCCATTCGACGTTGAGGATGGCTTGATCGAGCTGGCCCTTCGCCTGCTCGGCCTGCCCCTGGAGCTGATCGACCTGCTGCTGGGACTGGCCGATATTCTGCTGGACCGGCATCGCCTGGGTGACCCGCGCCTCGGCCTGCTCGACCTGCGCCTTCGCCTGCTGATAGTTCGCGGCCGTGGTGTCCACGTCCTGCTGGGTGGTGGCGAGCCTCGGCAGGCTCTTCTGCCGGTCGTAATTCGCCTGCTGCAGGGCAAGGTTGGCCCTGGCCGAGGCGAGGTTCGCCTGCGCGAGCGCCAACGCGGCCGGGAAGTTCTTCCTGGCGATCTCGACACCGAGCTTCTGGTTGGCGATCTGCGCCGCATTCGCGTCGAGCTGACCCTGGGCCTGCTCCTGCCGGTAGACGTATTGGCGGGAGTCGATGTGGAACAGCGGGTCGCTCTTGTGGACGAACTGATTGTCGGTAACCTCGAGGGACACGACCTGCCCAGCCACCTGGGGTGCGATGCTGACGATGTTGCCGTCGGTATAGGCGTCGTCGGTCGACGCCTTTCCGCGTGTCGTCAGCCAGAAATACAGGCCGCCACCGATCATCAGCAGAAGGACGAGGCCGGCGATTCCGAATACGATCGGCCGGCGGTTGCGGCGGCGTTCGACGTCCCGATCTTTGCCGGAACCCGGATTCCTGCCGGTATCCTGGTCCTTGTCTTGACCCTCACCGTCGCCGTTCCGGCTGTCCGATCCCCGGGCCGGGCGGGGCTCATCGTCCGTTTGCCGACTTTTGTCCTGGCGACCCGTCTGACGCCCGCGTTCGGGCCTGTCGTCGGCCGCGTCCCGGGTTCCACTGGAGCGGCGCCGATCGGCGGACGCGTCGTCTACGGGTTGATCGCCGCCCCGCTGTCCGAACGCGGAGGCGCGCGCCGCGCGCCGGCCCTGATCGTCGGCGTCGGATCCGAGTTCGATGTAGTCGCGGCGCTCGTGCGGGCGGGCGTAGGGGCAACGGCCGCTTTCCGCATCATCGTCGGTCATCACGTGAATTCGCACACCCTACCGGGAGCGCGGTCGATGGGAACACTCGATCGCGCGGTTCGCTTGCCGTAAGGACAGTTGACGTAACCGAACCCGGCGGTTCGGATGTGCAGGGGCGAACGGAGCGATGTCAAGCGCCGCAGAGGTCGACTCGAGGGCGACGCGCGGTCCGATTCCGCGTGGGGCGCGGCGCCGGGCGCAGATCGCCCAGGCCGCCGAGCAGGTATTCCTCCAGCACGGCTTCGCTGAGACGACGATGCAGATGGTCGCCGGGGTGGCCGGGTCTTCCAAAGAGACGCTCTATCGGCACTTTGGCAGCAAGGAAGAGCTGTTCATCGAAGTGGTGACCAGTCGCAATAATGAGGTCCGGCAGGTACTCGACGCAAGTTTGGAGGGCGATGGACCCATGCCGATCGTCTTGCGGTCGGTGGGCACTGCACTGCTCGAATGCATGTGCAGCCCGACCGTGGCTGCCCTGGCTCGCATGATCGTGAACGAGACTCACAGGCATCCGGCCCTCGGCGAGGCGTTCTACGCGATGGCTCCCGGCCGGACCCTGCAGAAGCTTACCCTCTATCTCGCGGAGGCCCGGACGCGCGGCGCCTTCACGGGCGACGATCCGGCCCGGGCGGCGGAGATCTTCACCGGCAGCATCGTTGGCAAGTTCCTGCCGGTGATGCTGTTCACGCCGAACAGCTTCGCCATCGACCCGCCGCAGATTGCAGCCCACGTCACCGAGGTGGTCCGGGTGTTCACGGCAAGCTACGCCGCCTGATCCGACGACGGCCGGGCGCGACGATCATGACACTGCGGGAGCGGATTCAGGAGGCCCTCCGCAGGGTGATCCGCGTCAGCTCGGACGGGCGCCCGAGGCGGAGGGCGAAGCCGGGCCAGAGACCGGTGCCGTTGCTGACGTAGAGCAGCATGGTCCCGACCCGGTACGCGCCCGAGACGAACCCTGCATTGCCCCGCGCCACCAGCCGGTCCAGGCCACGGATCATGCCGCCATGGGTATGACCGGAGAGCTGCAACGCCACGCCGCGCGCCGCGCTCCGCGCGGCGTTCGCCGGCTGGTGGTCCAGCAGTACGATCGGCGCACCTGCAGGTACACCCGCGAGGGCGGCGTCGAGGTCCGGACCCGGGTGACCGGTTGCGCGCGCCGAGCGATCGGTGACGCCGGCCAACACCAGCGCGCCGCCGTCGCGCTGCAGGACCGTGTGGGCATTGGAGAGGATGCGGATTCCCAGCCCTGCCAGATGGCGCATCCAGCCGTCGAAATCGAAGAAGTATTCGTGGTTGCCCGGCACGGCCCAGACGCCATCTCGCGCCCGCAGGCCGCGCAACGGCTCGACGTCGGTCTGGCGGGCTTCCAGTGAACCGTCGATGAAGTCGCCCGTCACGACGATCAGGTCGACCTTGAGGTCGTTGGCGCGCGCGACCACGGCCCGTGCCCAGGCGGCCGGGAACAGGCGGCTGATATGCAGGTCCGTCAGGTGCAGGATCGTGTAGCCGTCGAAGCCGGGGGGCAGGCCCGGGATCGTCACGGGGACATCCTTCAACGGCGGCACGCGCACGGCCTGCCGCACAGCGACCGCCGCGAGGAGCACGGCCGTGAAGCCGACAGAAAGGCGCCACGCGGTCGGGATCGCCCAGCCGCCGCCGGGCAGGGCCAGGGACGCCAGGGCGACGAGATCGAGGGCGAGCTGCAGGGGCGCCGCCAACGCGATCGCGCCGAACACCCCGTTGAACAGGATCACCACCGGGCGCGGGAATTCCGGCGCGAAGACCGATCCGGAGGAGAGGCGGCTCCACAGGTGGTACTGGGAGGCGACCAGCAGGATCGCGGCGAGGCCGAGCCTGAGCGCGAGCGGCCACGGCAGGGGCCACACCACCCGCGCGATGACGTAGACGGCGGGCAGGCTGGGGATCAGGCGGATCATGGCCGGCTACATGGACCAGGCGGCAACCGGAAGGCAAAGCTTGCGACCCGGTTGTGCGCGGCGCCCCCTCTCCGCCGGCGCAGCCGACGCGATGCACGCCCAGTATCGGATCAGGCGCGAGCCAGGGCCGCCGCGAACTCCGCCTCCGGCAGATGCGCGCCGCCCGTGGTCCAGACCACGTGGGTGGCGGAGGCCACATCGGGCGCATCGGCGAGGAACCGGCTGAGCGCGGCGAAGCCGGAGGCCGCCGAGGGTTCGAGGCGCATCCCCGCGCCCGCCCACAGCACCTTCAGCCAGCGGAACAGATCCGCGTCCGGGACCGTCACCACCGCGTCGATCAGCCCGCCGACGGTGCGAGCGACCAGCAAGGAGGCGCTCGCCACCGCCAGCCCATCGGCCGCCGTCCGATTGTCGAGCCCGGCCTCGTAGACGCTGACGGACCGGTCGAGCCCGGAGGCGAGCTGCACGAGCATGCAGGGCGCGGCCACCGGTTCCACGAAGACCGGCCGCACGGCATCGCCGAACAGCAGCGTCAGCCCGAAGGTCACCCCCCCCGGCGCGCCGCCGACGCCGCAGGGGAGGTAGACGTAGAGCGGATGCGCGGCGTCGACGGCGATCCCGGCCTCGGCGAGCTGGCGCTGCAGATCGAGCGCCGCCGCCGCATAGCCGAGGAACAGGTCGACCGAATCCTCGTCGTCGACGAAATGGGCATCGGCGCGGTCCTGAAAGGCCTCCCGCGCGGCGGCCACCGCCAACCCGTAATCCCCCGGATGCTCGACCACGCGCGCGCCGAGCTCGCGCAGGCGCTGCTTCTTCCAGGCCTTGGCGTCGTGGGACATGTGCACCTCGACCGCGAAGCCGAGGGCGCGGCCCATCACGCCGACGCTGAAGCCGAGATTGCCGGTGCTGCCGACCGCGACCGTGTGGCGGGCGAACAGATCGCGGAAGGCGTCGGACGCGAACGCCGCGTAGGACAGGCCGGGCCGCAGGAGCCCGGCCGCCTCCGCCAGCGTCTCCGCATAGGCCAGGACCTCGTAGACGCCGCCCCGGGCCTTGATGCAGCCGGTGACCGGCAGATCATGGTCGGCCTTGACCCAGACGGCGCCCGGGGCGTCGCCCAGCAGGGTCCGGCCGAGGTCGGGCGCGACGGGCAGCAATGGCGAGTCGATCCGCCCGTCCTCGGTGCCGTCGAACAGCTGCGCCAGGAGCGGGGCGAAGCGGCGCCAGCGCGCCTCCGCCCGGCGCATGTCGGCCTCGGAGAACGCCGACGCGGCCAGCACCGAGACGGCGTCCCGACGCTGTGGATTGCGCCAGACGGTCGGCTCGGCCCGTCGCACGGGCGCCGGAATGATCGGCTCACCGGAGGTTCTGCGCGGCATAGCGTTGACGGTCATGACATCGTCCTCTCGCGTGTCGGGCCCGGGGCTCAGCGGCCGCCCCGATGCACGACGAGCGGGCCGAAGGCTTGGCAGACCGGCATGAGCTCGATGACGTTGATGTTCACCCGGGCCGGCCGGGAGGCGGCCCAGAACACCGTGTCGGCAACGTCGTCGGGCGTCAGCGCATCGGCGCCGTCGTAGACGCTTGCGGCACGGGTATCGTCGCCGCGGAACCGAACGTTGGAGAACTCGGTGCCGCCGACGAGGCCCGGATCGATCTCGGTGACGCGCACCCGCGTGCCGACGAGATCGGCGCGCAGGTTGAGCGAGAACTGCCGGACGAACGCCTTGGTGGCCCCGTAGACGTTCCCGCCGGGATAGGGATAGCTCGCCGCCGTCGATCCGATGTTGACGACGTGGCCGGTGTCGCGGGCGACCATCCCGGGCAGCACCGCGCGGGTCACGTACATCAGGCCCTTGACGTTGGTGTCGACCATCGCCTCCCAGCCATCGAGATCGGCCGCCTGCGCGGGTTCGAGCCCGACGGCGAGGCCGGCATTGTTCACGAGCACGGCGATGTCGGCGAAGGCCGCGGGCAAGCCGGCGACCGCATCCTCGACCGCCCGCCTGTCCCGGACGTCGAGTTCGAGGGCGTGGACCGCGTGGTCGCCGAGTTCGTCGACCAAGGCCCGAAGTCGGTCGCGGCGGCGTCCGGCCGCGACGATCGTCTGTCCGGCCTGCGCGAAGCGCCGCGCGATCGCGAGGCCGAAGCCCGAGGTCGCGCCGGTGACGAGAATGCTCATGTCGATCTCCTGCCCGTGCTGGGCATGTCAGGCTGCGTCGTCCTTGACGTAGGACGCAAGCCCGTTGCCGAAGGACCACTCGTCGCGCGCATTCGGCGAGAGGACGATCAGCACGTCCTCCGGGCGCAGGCCGGGATCCGCCACGAGGTTGTCAGTGATCGCCCGGTAGAGCGCCTTCTTCTGCGCCGTGTCCCGCCAGTTCCCGGCGATGATGTTGATGATCACCAGATCGTCGGTGCGGTGGATGCCGAGATAGCCGGAATCGTAGATCAGCTCGTCCCGTGCGTGCTGGTGGACGAGCTGGAAGCGGTCGTCGGCCGGCGCACCGAAGGCCGCCATCAGGCCGCGATGGACGCCATCTGAGACCGCACGAATATGCTCTGGCGATTGGCCCTTGATCAGCGAGATCCGAACGAGGGGCATGGACGAGGTCTCCTCTCTTGCAAACGGCGGCACGCCGCTCCGGCTTGACGAATTTGGTCTACGCCGCGATCATCATTGCGAAAATTCGAAATTTTCTAACCGATACATCATCCAGATCGAACGATGGCGACCCGCACCAACCTCGACATGGACGTGCTCCGGACCTTCGTGACCGGGTTCGAGCTCGGGAGCTTCGCCCGCGCGGCCGAACGCCTGGGCCGATCGCAATCGGCGGTCAGCACGCAGCTTCGGAAACTGGAGGAGCAGGTCGGCCAGCCGCTGGTGAAGAAGGCCGGCCGCGGCCTCGCCCTTACGGCCGCCGGGGAGAGTATGCTCGGCTACGCGAAGCGGCTGCTGGACCTCAACGACGAGGCGGTCGACCGGCTGCGCGGTACGGAGCTGGAGGGCTGGGCGCGGCTCGGCCTCGCGCAGGATTTCGCCGAGGGCTGGCTCCCGGCGGTGCTCAAGCGGTTTGCCCGGGCCTATCCGCGGGTGCGCATCGAGGTTCAGGTCGGCCTCGGCGCGCAGCTTGTCGAGGCGACCCTGAAAGGTGACCTCGACATCGCGCTGGTCTGGGGTGACGGCGGCGATGCCCCCCACGCCCGGAGGGTCGCAGCGCTGCCGATTCACTGGATCGGGCAGCCCGATTGGCCGGGCCTTGCGAGCCTCGGCCGGGAGCCGATCCCATTCGCGGCCTTCGCGCCGCCATGCACGTTCCGGTCCGCGGCCGTGGCGGCCCTGGATGGGGGCGGTCTGCCCTGGCGTCTGGTGTTCACGAGCCCGAGCCTCTCGGGTCTCTGGGCGGCGGCCGAGGGTGGGCTCGGCATCACGGCGCGCACCACCGTGAGCCTGCCGAAGACGCTGCGCGTGCTCGATCCGGCCGCGACCGGATTGCCGGCCCTCCCGGATGCAGCGCTGAGCCTTCATCAGGCGGAAGCCGAACCGTCGCCGGCCGTCGCGCGGCTCACGGATATCCTGCTCGAGACGATCCGAGAGCCTGTCGCGTGACGCGCGAAGGCTCACCGCTCCGAGCATGTCACGCAACCGATCCTTCGTTTTAATCGAAGAACGAATCCTGAATTTTCAATTTTACCGAACTTTCGAGCGTCTGTACGACCGCCTCATGGATCGCCGGTGGGGCATCCGCGAAAGGGAGAAGAGGCAACGATGCCCTTCATCAACATCAAGGTGGCAGGCGCGCCGCTCCCGCAGAGTCAAGTCCAAAGGCTCCAGGCGGGCATCACCGGTCTGATGGCCGAGATCCTCCACAAGGTCGGCCCCCTGGTCGGCGTCTTGGTCGAACAGGGTCCATTATCGGGGTGGAGTGTGGGCGGCGAACCGGTGACCTGTGCCGCGCAGGTGGATGCCATCATCAGTGCAGAGACAAACACATCCGAGGAGAAAGCGCGGTTCATTGCCGAGACGAGCCGCCTCCTGAAGGATGTTCTCGGCTCCGGCCTTGCCGAAGCTTCCTATGTCGTGATCCACGACGTGCCGAAAGACTCTTGGGGCTATAACGGCCTGACCCAGGCTCACCGAGCGCAGCACCGCTGAGCCCGCCCGCGGAGACGTCGGCCTCCACCGCGCGTGCAACCGCTCGACCCGTCGCTCGTTGGCGGATTCAGGGGCGGATCATCCCGATCGAGGCAGGTCGGTGTCGAAACTGAAGAAGCATACGGCGCACCTGATCGCCGTCCATCAGAAACGCGAGGCCGTCCGGGTCTACGCGGTTCTGGCTCACTCGGCATCGGCGGCTTTGGCGCAGGTCACCGAGATGGCGACGGACGACATGCAGGTGGAACTGACGGGCTCCCTGGATCGCGACCTCGCCCGGCGCCTTGCTCTCAAACCCGGCGAGATGCGTCTGGTCTGAAGGGCGGATGCCCTCGACCGATTGACCCAGGGCCACCCTCACCTCACGGCAGCACGAGGCCGGAGGCGGCATAGATCAGCGCCGCCACCAGACCGGCGGCCGGCATCGTGACCACCCAGGCGACGACGATCCCCTGCGCCACGTTCCAGCGGACGGCGGAGACGCGGCGGGCCGCGCCGACACCGATGATCGCCCCCGTGATCGTGTGCGTCGTGGAGACCGGGATCCCGAAGGCCGTGGCGGCGAACAGGGTCAGCGCCCCGCCGGTCTCGGCGCAGAAGCCCTGTGCGGGCGTCAGGCGCGTGATCTTCGATCCCATCGTGTGCACGATGCGCCAGCCGCCGAACAGGGTGCCGAGCGCCATCGCGGTCTGGCACGACAGCACCACCCAGAGCGGCACGTGGAACTCGCCGCTGCCCGCCCCGTGGGCGTAGAGGAGCACGGCGATGATGCCCATCGTCTTCTGCGCGTCGTTGCCGCCGTGGCCGAGCGAGTAGAGCGAGGCCGAAACGAATTGCAGGCTGCGGAACATGCGATCGACGGCGACCGGCGTGGAGCGGACGAAGATCCACGAGACCGCCAGCACGAGGATCAGGGCGAGCACGAAGCCCAGCGCCGGCGAGAGCACGATGGCGGCGCTGGTAGCGATGACGCCCGGCCAGACGATCGCTCCGAGACCGGCCTTCGCGATGCCGGCGCCTAGAAGGCCCCCGATGAGCGCGTGCGAGCTGGAGGACGGAATGCCGGCGTACCACGTGACCAGATTCCAGACGATCGCGCCGCCGAGCGCGCCGAGGATCACCCGATCGTTCACGACCGTGACGTCGATGATCCCCGAGCCGACCGTGCCGGCAACGTGCAGACCGAACACGAGGAACGCCACGAAGTTGAAGAACGCGGCCCAGAACACGGCGTAGCGCGGCGCCAGCACCCGGGTCGAGACGATGGTGGCAATCGAGTTCGCGGCATCGTGCAGGCCGTTCAGGAAATCGAACACCAGGGCGATGGCGATGAGGGCGATCAGGAGGGTCACGCGGGCGATCCCTCGGCTCAGACGTGCTCGACCACGATACTGCTGACTTGGTTCGCCACGTCCTCGAACCGATCCATGACCTTCTCCAAGTGATCGTAGAGCCCGGAGCCGACCAGGAACGCCATTGGATCCTGGCGGGAGGCCCTGAACAGCATCTTCACCCCTTCGTTGTGCAGATCGTCGGCCTGCCCCTCCAATTGGATCACCCGCTCGGTCAGCGCATTCAGGGCGGCGGCGTTCTCGCCGAGCGACCGCAGCTTCGGGAGCGCCTCTGCGACCACGGCGGCGGCCTCCTGGATCACCGCCCCCATCTGGCGCATCGACGGCTCGAAGGTCGTCACCTCGAACAGCTGGACCGCTTTGGCGGTTTTGAGCATCTGGTCGATGGCGTCATCGAGCGAGCCGACCAGCGCCTGGATGTCGCCGCGGTCGAACGGCGTGATGAAGGTCCGGCGAACCGCCAACAAGGCGTCGCGGGTGATCGCGTCGGCCTTATCCTCGTGCTCGGCGATGGCGCGGCACGCGACCGGGATATCCTGGGTGCCGTCGAGCAGCGCCCGCAGGGCCGCCGCGCCGTCCACGAGGGTGGCGGCGTGCTGTTCGAACAGGTCGAAGAACCGGTCCTCCTTCGGCATCAGCGCACGGAACCAAGACAGCATGGTGCGTCCCTGTGTGGGGGGCGGACGGTCCTATGCACGCAGCCGGTCCTGGCGACGCGCCGTAACCGTCAGAAGCGTTGCGACATCCTGCCATCAACCTAAGACTGGATCTTCAGCCGGCTAGGGTTGGTCATCCGCAACGGTCGGCCGATCCGACGGTGTTCGGCCCACACAGCACGTCGCCCGTTTTTAGGAAGCCGACTCGTGTCAGGCCTCCGGCGTAACTTTGTCTGATACCTGGCTGAGCCTTCATCCTGCGCGGGCTTGCTGGCTTCGGCGCATCGCGAGGGCAGCAGGCCACGGGCATGATCCTGACACCGGCAATGCTGACCGCCCTGCTCACGCGGGACGACGTCGATCTCTGCTACATCCAGCAGGCGCTCGCGACGGTCTGCGCGCAGAGAGGGGACGAGGCGGATACCTTCCTCGACAAGATCCTGACGACGGTGCCGAAGAAGCGCGCCGCGATCGTGCGCACGCTGGCCGCCCAGGTCGACGGCGAACGGCTCGCGAACCCGCGGCCCACCGACGGACGCAGGACCTCGAACGGGCAGGTTCACAGCAGGGGAGTCACGCCCGAAGCGCCCGGCACCCGCGGGCAGGTCGCGGCCAAGAGGGCTGAGGCGAGCTTCAACCCTTACTCGTTGTGGCTACGATATTCAGACACGTGCGCCGACATGCTCTCCTCCCTTTTGGGGAAGAGATCGAGGTGGGGGTGGTGCAGGAGGCACCATCACGCTCGATCCTTCACCACCCCCACCCCTACCCCTACCCAAAAGCAGGAGGGGAAACGCGCTCGTTCCTCAAACCTTTGGCATCCGCCGGAGAAGTATGAATCCGCTTGCGCACCGCGTCGCGCCGAAGCCCAATCGTCCCAAGCAGATGTGCACCATGCCGAACGTTTGACGCCTCTTGAATAACACCGGCGCTTTTCCACCAACTCTTTAAAAAGCCGTCGGCAATTTGGTCGGCCACGGAACAAAACGACCGATCGTTTCTTGAGGGGCAGCTCGCAGGCTTCGCGCCGCATCGTTGGCGCAGACCGGCTCCCCCCATGAAAGCATCGACCACCGCCCTGGACGTCATCGAGCGGCTGCCCGCACGCTCGCGGACCGTCGATCGGATGGTCGTGAGCTGCGCGGTGATCCTGGCGCTGCTCGGCATTGCGGTCGGCGCCTTCACTTATCAGCAGCGCGGCAGCGAGGCCGTCCGGCACGCCATGGTGGTGGACGGCCTGCTCGGCCGTGTGCTGTTGGCGGTCCAAGACGCGGAGACCGGGCAGCGCGGCTACCTGTTGACGGGGGACGACACGTTCCTCCGGCCGTTCCGGGACGGACGCGCGCAGGTCAGCCGCGAGATCGCTCGACTGCACGACCACCTCCGGAACGACGACAGCCAGCGCGCCGAACTCGATGCCCTGATCCCGCTGCTCCGGGACAAGCTGAACGAACTCGGCACCACCATCGAGCTGCGCCGCAGCGGCGAGATCGACGCGAGTCAGGAGCAGGTGCGGCAGGGGCACGGACGACAGGTGATGGACGAGATCCGGGCGATCATCGGCCGGATGGAGGACCACGAAGCCGCACTGATGGAGCAGCGTCAGGCCGCGAATTCCCGGGCCGCTCTGCTGATCTGGGGCCTGCTCGCCGCCGTGGTGATTGCGCTCGTTCTGTTCGCCATGTCGGCCACGCGCGAGGCGGCGCGCCGCCGGAGCCTGTCGCGCTTCCTGCCGCAGGAGCTGGTCGCGCGGCTCGCCGACGATGACGGCAGCCTTAAAGCCGGCCGGCGCCAGCAGGCGGTGATCGCCTTCATCGACATGCGCGGCTCCACCACCATCGCCGAACATCTCGACCCGCAGGAACTGTCGGCCTTCCTATCCGCCTTCCGCCGACGGGTGATGCGCATTTCCCGCCTGTACGGCGGTGTCGTCGACAAGTTCATCGGCGACGGCGCCCTCGTGGTGTTCGGCCTGCCCGAGCCGACGGCTGACGACGCGGCGCGCGCCGTGGCCTTCGCCAGCGATCTCGTCGAGGTCATCGCCCGCTGGAACGACAAGGGCGACCACGATGCCACGGTGCGCATCGGCATCGGCCTGCACTGCGGCGAGGTGTTCAGCGGGATCATCGGTGAGGACGCCCGCTACGAATTCACGGTGCTCGGCGACACGGTCAACGTGGCGGCGCGGCTGGAGCAAGCGACGAAGACCCACGGGGTCTCGGTGCTGGCCTCGGAGGCCGTCCGCCGTGCGGCGGGCACGACCACGACGGCGTGGCGGGAGATCAGCCGGGAACCACTCCGCGGCCGGCGGGAGCCGATGGCCTACTACACCTTTGCGCCAACGGCTCCGCCTACCCTACCGCCGGGACGCGAGGCATTAGGTGATCCGGCCGCGCCGATGCCGGCCGCCCCGTGATGCCGCACCGCTCGTCGTCGGCCGGGCCGACACCTATCTGGGACAGCCGGCATGGACCGTCTCGGCGTCGTCTGTCGGACGGAAGCGGGTTCGGGACGACAGCATCGGAGGACGTCATGGTCGATACGGACAGGATCACGGGTGCCGCGCGGGAGATCGGCGGCAAGGTCCAGAGCGCGGTCGGTGACCTCGCCGGCTCGGACCGCGACTCGATCGAAGGCCGCCTCCACGAGGTGCGGGGCGCGGCCGAGAACTTCTACGGCCAGACCAAGGATGCAGTCCGGCATGCGGCCGACGCGGTGTCGCATCAGGCCGAGGAGGTCTACGATCACGGTCGCGAATACGCCTGGGAGGGCCACCAGAAGTCGGTCGAATGGCCCCACGCCTCGCTTGTCGTGGCCGGGCTCGTCGGGCTGGGCCTCGGCCTGCTGATCAGCAAGCTCTGATCCGCGCCGCCGGGCGCCTAATGCCAGCTTCTGCGGGCGGCGCGATCCGGGCCGCTCGACAGAATCAGCCTCCGGGGAGCCGCCATGAAAGTCTCAGCCGACCTGTGCATCGTGCCGATGGGCGTCGGCCCGTCTGTTTCGCCCTACGTCCGCGAGGTCAAAGCGATCGTCGAGGCGAGCGGTCTGACCGCCACGATGCATCCTAACGGCACCAATATCGAGGGTGAGCTGTCGGAGATCTGCGCGCTGGCCGAGCGGTGCGAGGCGAAGCTTGCCGAGATGGGCGTTCAGCGGACCTTCTTCACGCTGATCTTCTCGACACGGCGGGACAAGGACCAGTCCATGGCCGACAAGCTCGCGGCCGTGACCTGACCGCGGCAGAAGCGGAGGCAGCCGCAGTGACGCGCCTGTGATCCGACGTGGCCCTCGCGCGTTCCCTTAGTCCGGTCGCTGACGTGCCGGGTGGGAGGACGGCATGGCCGAGCAGGAGAACGGTGAGATCCGGATCGAGCCCTATGACGGCCCGGCGGGCGGTTGGGGCTCGGCCCGGTCGCTGGTCGAGATCCTGACCCGGGAGGGCGTACCGATCACCGGTTCGGCCTTGCTGGTGAAGCAGAACAAGCCGGACGGCTACATGTGCACGTCCTGCGCCTGGGCGAAGCCCGCCAAGCCGCTGGCCTTCGAGTATTGCGAGAACGGCGCCAAGGCGACCGCCTGGGAGCAGACGCGCCGACGCGCGACCCCCGATTTCTTTGCCGCCCATACCGTGACCGAGTTGCTCGGCTGGAGCGACTACGCCCTGGAGGAGCAGGGCCGCCTCACCCATCCCCTGCGTTATGATCCCGAGACCGACCGCTACCGCCCGGTCTCCTGGGAGGAGGCGATGGCCGAGATCGGCCGGGAGCTGAAGGCCCTGCGGGAGGCGGATCCGCGCTCGGTGGTGTTCTACGCCTCCGGCCGGGCCTCGCTGGAAACCAGCTACATGTGGGCGCTGCTGGCCCGGCTCTACGGCAACAACAACCTGCCGGATTCCTCTAACATGTGCCACGAGCCGACCTCGGTGGCGCTGCCGCAATCGATCGGCGCCCCGGTGGGCACGGTCCTGCTGGAGGATTTCGAGACCACCGACCTGATCTTCTTCTTCGGTCAGAATGTCGGCTCGAATTCACCCCGGATGCTGCACCCGCTGCAGGAGGCGCGGCGCCGGGGTGCGCAGATCATCACCTTCAACCCGCTGCGGGAGCGGGGCTTGGAGCGCTTCACCGATCCGCAATCGCCCGTGGAGATGCTGACGCGCTCCTCCACACGGATCTCGACCCAGTATCATCAGGTGAAGGCCGGCGGCGACCTCGCAGCGCTCACCGGCCTGTGCAAGGCACTGCTCGCCCTCGACCGGGAGGCCGAGGCGGCGGGCAAGTCCCGGGTGCTCGACCACGCCTTCATCGCCGAGCACACCCACGGCTTCGAAGACTTCGTGCAATTCTGCGATCGCCAGGACTGGCCTGCGCTGGAGCGGCGCTCCGGGCTGAAACGACAGGGGCTGGAGGCGGCGGCGGCGGTTTATGCCCGGGCCAAGGCGGTGATTGGCATCTACGGAATGGGCCTGACCCAGCATCGCAAGGGCACCGAGACCGTGCGGATGCTGGTCAACTTGCTGCTCCTGCGCGGCAATATCGGCAAGCCGGGCGCCGGAATCTGCCCGGTGCGGGGCCATTCGAACGTTCAGGGCCAACGTACGGTCGGCATCACCGAGAAGCCGGAATTGGCCCCCCTGGACAAGCTCAAGGAACTCTACGATTTCGAGCCGCCGCGGGAGAAAGGCCGCAACACGGTCGAGGCCTGCGAGGGTATCCTCGACGGCAGCGTGAAGGCCTTCATCGGGCTCGGCGGCAACTTCCTGCGGGCGATCCCCGATACCGGCCGGATGGAGCCGGCCTGGAGGACCCAGCGCCTGACCGTGCAGGTTTCGACCAAGCTCAACCGCTCGCACCTCGTGACCGGGGCGGTCGCCTATATCCTGCCCTGCCTCGGCCGGATTGAGATCGACCAGCAGGCGAGCGGCCGGCAGGCGGTCTCGATGGAGAGCTCCACCGCGCAGTTCCACGGGTCCCGGGGCGCATCCGAACCGGTCGGGCCGCATGTGCGCTCCGAGCCCTGGATCGTCGCCGAGATCGCCAAGACGACCCTGCCGCCCAATCCGCGGATCGATTGGGATTCCTGGGTCGGCGATTACGGCCGGGTGCGCGATGCCATCGAGGCGACCTACCCGAAAGTGTTCCACGACCTGAACGGGCGGATGTTCCAGCCCGGGGGGCTGATCAAGCCGCTCGGCGCCCGCGACCGGAAGTGGGAGACCGAGACCGGCCGGGCGAATTTCGCGGTGCCGGACGGTCTCGAGGCAGATCCAGACCTGCCGGCCCGCGGGCACGACATCCTCGACTTGATCACGCTGCGGTCGAACGACCAGTTCAACACCACAGTCTACGGCTACGACGACCGTTTCCGCGGCGTGAAGGGCACCCGCTCCGTGCTGTTCATGAACCGCCAGGACATCGCGCGCCTCGGACTCAAGGATGGCGGGGGCGTCGACGTGGAGACCAAGGCGGATGATCAGGTGGAGCGGCGCGTAACCGGCCTCCGGGTGATCGCCTATGACATTCCCGAGGGGAATTGCGGGGGCTACTATCCAGAGCTGAACGTCCTGCTGCCGCTCTGGCACCATGACGAGCAGGCCAAGACACCGGCCGCCAAGGCGATCACGGTGCGTGTGACCGCATCGACGCATTCGACCTGAACACGCCGGGGCGTCTGGCGCGCGGTCAGACTCTCCGGCATGGAACGGCCATGGATCAGGCGACACCATCGGATGCGCGGCCGGACATTCAGGCGGATGCCCGGCTGCACGCGCTTATCGAGCGGATCGCCGCCGGGGCCGTGGTGCAGGAGCCGGGCTCGGATCTCTCGCACCTGATCGCGTCTCCGGGGGCGCTCGCCGCGGCGGGGTTCGACGGGCCGGGTTGTGTGGATGCCGAATCCGGCGGCCTGCCCCTTGCGGAGGCCGACCTGTCCCGGGCTCGCATGGAGGAATCGGATTTCTCCGCGGCCAACCTGCGCCGCGCCACGCTCACCGGCGCGGTCGGGCGCTCCACGCGATTCACCGGCGCGATCCTGGAGGCCGCCGACCTCTCCGACGCCGACCTGTCGGGGGCAGACTTTTCCGGCATCGTCGCAGGTCAGGTTCGGTTCGCCGGCGCCATGCTGGAGGATGCGCGCTTCGGGCAGGCCGCGATGCGCTTCGCCGACCTGTCCGGCGCGCTGCTCGACGGCACGGACTTCGCGGGCGCTGACCTCTGGGGCGCGGATTTCACCGGAGCGGACGCGGACGACACGGTGTTCCGCAACGCTCGGCTCGACGAGGCCAAGCTCGTCGATGCCAACCTGACGCATGCGGATTTCGCCGGCGCGAGCCTCGCCAAGGCGACGCTGGCGGGCTCGCGCCTCCAGGGGGCGAACTTTTCGGGAGCGAAGCTCGACGGAGCCGACCTCTCCGGGGCCGATCTGTCGGATACCGATCTCGTACGGCTGAACCTTGCCACCTGCCGACTACGTCATGCCCGCTTCTCGGGGGCATGGCTCAACGGGACGCGGATGAGCGTCGAGCAACTCGGCGGCGCGGTCGGCGAGGAGGTGGCGGGCGATTTCGAGGCCGCGCAGGCGAGCTACCTCGCCCTGGAGCAGAACTGGAAGAGCATCGGCAGCCACGATGCGGCGAGCTGGGCCTACAAGCGCGGCCGACGAATGGGCCGCTTCCACGCCGGTCGGCAGGCGCGCGCCGCCTGGACCGGGCGGGACGGGGCCGGATTGCTGCGGCACGGCTACCGCTGGACCGCCGACCGTTTCGTCGAGTGGCTGTGCGATTACGGCGAGAGCCTGTCGCGCATCGCCCGTGCGTTCGCGCTGCTGATCGTGGTGTTCGGCGGCCTCTACGGCCTGACGGGTGGCCTGATCATCCTCGAGGGGCCGGAAGCGGGGCCGACCTACAACCCCCTCGATCTCCTGAGCTACAGCGCCCTCAACATGATGACCGCGAACCCGCCGGAGATCGGCCTCAAGCCCACCGGCCGCGTCACCAACCTGCTGGTCGGCCTCGAAGGCGCGGTCGGCATCATCCTGATGGGGCTCTACGGCTTCGTCTTGGGCAACCGCCTGCGGCGGTGAGGGCTGGGGAACCTATGGGGCCGCTTCGGGGCGCTTCTTGTGCTGGATCCCGGATCAGGTTCCGCGAACGCTCCACCTGTCCGGGAAAACGTGGAGCCCGAGAATGAAGCGCGACGACCTTTCCCGGGCGCATGCAGCGAAAGCGGAATGCGACCCGGGACCGAGCACAGGGAGCGCCGCGAAGCGGCTCATCAGGTCAACGCTACACCCTCACTCGGTCACGCTGAGCCGCTCGATCACCAAGCTCAGATCCTTCCGCAGGGCCCGGATCTCCGGCTCGCTGAGTTCGAGCTGGCACATCACGGCCTCGCGGACTGCAACGGCCTCGGCGCGGAGCGCGGCGCCCTCCGGCGTCAGCGCGATCTCGACCTCGCGCTCATCCGACTGGCGGCGGGTGCGCAGAAGGAAACCCGCGCTCTCCAGGCGCTTCAGCACGGGCGTCAGCGTACCGGAGTCAAGCCGCAGTCGCCGGCCGATCTCCGAGACCGTGACGCCGTCCTGCTCCCACAGCACGAGGAGCACAAGGTACTGCGGATAGGTCAGCCCCAGGCGTTCAAGAAGCGGCCGGTAGGATTTCGTCATCCGGTGCGCGGCCGCGTAGAGCGCGTAGCAAAGCTGATTGTCGAGGAGGAGCGCATCCGTCTCGCGCTCAACCTCCACCATGTCGGCACTCTGCACCATATCGTTCGCCTATCGCGGTCCGGGCACCGCACCTCTCGACCGCGACCGCGGATCCGTCACGATACCACAACGCGCGAAGCCGGCACACGAGCTTCAGCCGGCGATCTTTGTCTCTCAACAAACCCATTCGGCTCAAGATACCGGCTGCGCAACTGACTTCAGACTGGCGAGGAGGCCGGCCTCGTCTTCCAGCGTGCGCAGGTCCAGAAGAATGACGTCGCCGCTGATCCGGCCGATCACCGGCACCGGCAGAGCTCGCAACCGTTCGGCGAGGCGCTTGCACCGCCCCCCCGCGCCGCGGCGTGGCGATCCCGCATCCGCGTCGGGGGTCAGCATCAGGGCGGCGCTCGGCAGGGTCTCCACCGGCAGGGCGCCGGACCCGATCTGGCTGATGCACGCCGCGACCGAGACGGTGGCCGAGCCGGCGAGGCACTCCGCCACCGCGGGGGCGAGGCGCTCCGCCTGCGCGGCGATCGACGCCCGGTCCCGGGTGAGCAGCCGGAGGGTCGGCAGTTCCTCGGCCAACCGCTCGGGATGGAGGTAGAGCCGCAGCACCGCTTCGAGCGCCGCATAAGTCATCTTGTCGACCCGCAGCGCCCGCTTCAGGGGGTTCTTGCGCACACGGGCGATGAGATCCTTCCGGCCCGCCACGATCCCGCACTGGACCGCGCCCAGCAGCTTGTCGCCGCTGAAGGTAACGAGATCGGCCCGCTCCAGGGCAACGCGGACGGTCGGCTCCGGCGGCAGGCCGTAGGCGGCGAGATCGACGAGGTTGCCGCTGCCGAGATCGTCCGCCAGCGGCACGCCGCGCTCCCGGCAGAGGGCGTAAAGCGCCTCGGGGTCGGCGGCGGCGGTGAAGCCCGCGATGGCGTAGTTGCTCGGATGCACCTTCATGACGAGGCCGGTGCGCGGGCCGATCGCCTCCGCGTAGTCACGCAGATGGGTGCGATTTGTGGTTCCGACCTCGCGAAGCCGGCAGCCGGCCCGCACCATCACGTCCGGCACCCGGAACGAGCCGCCGATCTCCACGAGTTCGCCGCGGGAGACCACGACCTCCTTGCGCATGGCCAGGGCGTTCAGCACAAGCAGCACGGCGGCCGCGTTGTTGTTGACCACCACCGCAGCCTCGGCCCCGGTCAGGCGGCAGATCAGGGCCTCGACATGGTCGTCCCGCTCGCCGCGGGCGCCGGTCCCGAGGTCGAATTCGAGATTGCTCGCCTGCACCATCACGGCGGCCACCGCCTCGGCGGCCGAGCGGGGCAACAGGGCGCGACCCAGATTGGTGTGCAGAACCGTGCCGGTCAGGTTGAAGACCGGCCGCAGGGAGGGGCGTCGCTCGGCGGCGAGCCGCCGAGCCGCCTCCAGCCGGATCGCCGCCGCGTCGGGCACGGGGCCGCCCTCCGCCCGGATACCGGCCAGCACGGCCCGAACGGCACCCGTGAAGGCCGTGCGCCCGTAGGCGGCGAGATCTTCCGGCGCCGCGCTGCCGACCAGGCGCTCGACCGACGGTATCCGCCGCGGGCTCTGCGCCGCGTCGTCGGGTGTCGGGTGAATCTTGGCGGGTGAATTCATGGTGGGACCAGAGATAACGATCCGGCTGTGCTGAGCCAGCCTTATCCAGCGCGGATTATCCGCGCAGGTTGTTCCATCCTCGCTGCGCCGTTAAGGGCAAACCCTGAAAACCGTGGGCGCCGGCACTCCGCATCCTTGCGGCTGCGCCTGGACCGCGCGATCACGCCACGACCGCAACCCGCCGATGGAGACGCCGCATGTCCCGATCTGCTGCCCCGATCCATCCGATGATCCTCTGCGGGGGAACGGGGACACGCCTGTGGCCGGCCTCGCGCGAGAGCATGCCCAAGCAGTTCGCCAAGCTGGTGGATGCGAAGGTCTCGACCTTCCAGGCCAGCCTGGAACGGGTTGCCGACACCGGCGTGTTCGCCAAGCCGACCGTCATCGCCTCGGCCGAGGCCCGCTTCATCGTCGCCGAGCAGCGCGACCAAATGGGTCTTGCCGCCGACATCCTGCTCGAGCCGCAGGGCCGCGACTCCGCCGCTGCCGTGGCGGTCGCCGCGGTCCACGCCGCCGAGAGCGATCCGCAGGCCGTCGTGTTGGTCATGGCCGCCGACCACGTCGTGCCCGACATCGCCGCCTTCGTGGACGCCGTGCGGCGTGCGGCCGAAGGCGCGCGGGCCGGCTACACCATGACGCTCGGCATCGAGCCCGACCGGCCGGCCACCGATTACGGCTATATCCGCCGCGGCGAGCCGATCCACGAGGCGCCGGGTGCCGCCCGCGTCGCCCGCTTCGTCGAGAAGCCCGACCGGGCCGGCGCCGAGGCGCTGATCACGGACGGCGCCTTGTGGAACTCCGGCTACTTCCTGTTCCGCGCCGACCTGATGCTGGCCGAGCTCGAAGCCTTCGTGCCCGACGTGCTGGCGGCCGCGCGCGCCGCCTACGCGGCGGCGGTGACCGACCTCGACTTCGTGCGCCTCGATGCCGAGGCCTTCGCCAAGGCGCCCAAGATCTCGATCGACTACGCCGTGATGGAACGCACCGCCACCGCCGGGGTGCTGCCGGTGTCGTTCGCGTGGTCGGATGTCGGTACCTGGGACGCGGTCTGGCAGGTTCTCGATCACGATGAGGCCGGCAACGCGGTGCGCGGCCGTGTCTCGCTGATCGGGACGAAGAACAGCCTCGTGCACAGCCAGGGCGGCGGCCTGACCGCGGTGGTGGGGCTTGAGGACGTGGTGGTGGTCTCGACCCCCGACGCGGTGCTGGTCGCCTCAAAGGCGCATTCCGGTCAGGTGAAGGAACTGGTCAACGCCCTGCGGGCCAAGGGCGAGCCTGAGGCGGACGCGCATCTGCGGATGTACCGGCCCTGGGGCTGGTACCAGCGGATCGACATCGGCGAACGCTTCCAGGTGAAGCGGATCCAGGTGGTGCCGGGCGGGCGGCTGTCGCTGCAGAAGCACTACCACCGGGCCGAGCACTGGGTGGTGGTGCGTGGCACCGCCGAGGTGACGGTGGACGATCGGGTGACGCTGGTCCACGAGAACGAGGCGATCTACCTGCCGATCGGCTCGATGCACCGGCTGTCCAACCCCGGCAAGATCCCGCTGGAGCTGATCGAGGTGCAGGTCGGCTCCTATACCGGCGAGGACGACATCATCCGCGTCGAGGATATCTACGGACGCTGAGACCTGAACCCGGCCGGCCTGCGTTCTGGCGGGGTGAGCGCAGAGGCCGTCGCCTGCAGGCGTTTGCGTTCACCGAGCGAAACTTTCCTTCCGAGGGGCACGTAAGGGCCCGCGCTTCCCCACTCATCGGGGCTCGGAAGGAAACACGATGCTGACCAAGAATACCGGCCGCACGGCCAAGGTGCTCGCCCTGACGATCGCGCTCGGCCTCGGCGCGAGCGGCGCGGCCTACGCCAAGAATCCGATAGTCGGCGGCGCGCCGATGTACGCCCAGAAGACCATCGTCGAGAACGCGGTCAACTCGAAGGATCACACCACCCTCGTCGCCGCCGTGAAGGCTGCTGGCTTGGTCGACACGCTGAACGGTCCGGGCCCGTTCACGGTGTTCGCGCCGACCAACGCCGCCTTCGCCAAGCTGCCGCCGGGTACGGTTGAGAACCTCGTGCAGCCGCAGAACAAGGCGACGCTGACGAAGATCCTGACCTACCATGTGGTCCCGGGCGTCTACACCGCCAAGGACCTGATGGCGCTGGTCAAGAAGGGCGGCGGCCAGGGCGTGCTGACCACCGTCGAGGGCGAGCCCCTCGCCGTCGCGGTGCAGGGCAAGAAGGTCCTGGTTACCGACCAGAAGGGCAACACCGCCACGGTGACCATCCCGAACGTGATGCAGTCGAACGGTGTCATCCACGTCGTCAACGCCGTGCTGATGCCGTAAGGCGTCGCGCCCGCGGCCCGCGAGGGCTGCGGGCTCCGGCAAGCCCGCCCGCCGCGTCCCGTCATTCGGCGATCAGCTTGCCGGTATAGATCACCGGGCCCGTGGGCTGGCCGCTGGGCGAGCCCCCTGGCGGCTCGACCGAGACTGCGATCACGCCGTCCGGTGCGGTGACCTGCGGCAGCCTCACCTGACTGGGCGCTGCACCGACAAGGCCGAGGGGCTTGGCACCCTCCGCGCCGACGTACCACACTTCCAGGCTCCGCCCCGCGGGTGCGTCGGCGCCGACGGGGCGGACCTGCGCGAGGCCGGTCTGCGTGTCGACCCGCACGACGAGCGCGGGCAGCGCCCCGCCGCCCTGCACGACCGCCAGATAGCGCCCGCCCGCCGGGCTTCGTGACGGGGCGACTGCCACGAACAGCGCGAGGCCCGCGGCGAGGAGACCCGATCCCGCCGCGGCGACCTGCCAGCGCCTCACCTGCCGCCGCAGCTGACGCAGTTCGCCCCGCGGCCCGCCGCTCACGTCGGGCAGCGCGCGCAGCAGCGCCTCGCGGACCCGCGGCGGCGGCGGCACGGATGGCACGGCCCCCATCAGCGGCGCCAGCCGCCGCTCCCATTGGCCGATGCGGCTGGCCGTGGCGTGGTCGTGACTCGCCTCGCGCTCCAGCGCCGCCCGATCCTGCGCGTCGAGCGTCCCGAGGGCGTACTCGGCCGCGAGGATGTCGCGCTCGGCCGTCGGCTCCAGGCCGGGCTGGCCGCCGCTCACGAGACAGACTCCAGGCAGGTCTTGAGGCCGGCGAGGGACCGGTGCAGCCAAGTCTTGATCGTGTTGACCGGCCGGTCGAAGTGCTGCGCGAGCTCCTCCCGGGATTGTCCCTCGCAATAGGCCAGCACCACGCAGTCCCGATGCATGGGATCGAGGCGGCCGAGGCAGGCCAGAAGGGCGTTCCGGTCCAGGAAGTCCGCCGCCCCGTCGTGCGGATCGATCAGCCGCGCCACCCAATCCTCGCCGTGATCCAGTTCCGGGCCCTGATGCTCGACCTTCCGCCTCACGCTGTCGATGGCCCGATTGCGGGCGATGGTACAGAGCCATGGCAGCGGCGGCCCGGCCTCGGGCCTGTAGGCGCCCGCGGCCTGCCAGATCCGCAGGTAGACGTCCTGAAGCACGTCCTCGGCCAAGCCTCGGTCTCGCTGGATACGCAGGATCAGGCCGTAAAGTTTCGGGCTGGTCAGATCATAGAGTTCCGCCAGCTGGTCCGCCCCGCCCCGGGCAATCTCAGCGAGCAGTCGGCGCAGCGTGGCGTCGTCGGCCAAGAGGGCTCCCCACAAACTCCGAGGCGCCTTCTATCGAGCGCCCACCCGGATGCTGTTTTAGAGCAAACTGCCTGACCGTGACGATACCTCGCGTGCGCCAACCCCACCGAAAGGATCCGGTAGCCGACCGGCGGGAATTCGTTCCCTGCGGGCCTCCCCATGGTTGGGACCGTCGCGTTCGGGCACTGTGGGACGGTCGCGCCTGCGACGCAGCGACCGGCATCTGTTCCCGGAACAAAGCAGGCCGACCGGTGGATAGCCAGACGTGGGACGGATGCGGCCGCGATCGACCGCGCTGGCGCACGTTCGGAGTTCGGGGATTCGCTGCATGAAGCACAAGCCGCTCCGCGAGCAGGTCGTCGTGATCACCGGCGCCTCGTCGGGCATCGGCCTCGCCACCGCCCGGATGGCGGCCGAACGCGGTGCCCGGGTCGTGCTGGCCGCGCGTAGCGGCGATGCCCTGGCACGCATCCAGGCCGAGATCGAGGGCGTCGGCGGCAAGGCGCTCCATGTCGTGGCCGATGTCGGCAACAGGGCGGCGGTGCAGGCCATCGCGGATCGCGCAGTGGCGACCTTCGGCGGCTTCGACACCTGGGTGAACGTGGCGGGGGGCTCGATCTATGGAAAGCTCCGCGAGATCAGCGACGCCGACCACGAACGCCTGATCCAGACCAATTTCTGGGGTACGGTCTTCGGCTCGCTGGTGTCGACCGAGCACCTGCGGCAGAGTGGCGGCGCCCTGATCAACGTGGGCAGCATCGCATCGGACCTCGCCTTCCCGTACCAGGGCATGTACGCGGCCTCGAAGCACGCGGTGAAGGGCTTCACCGATGCCCTGCGCATGGAGCTACTGCACGAGAACGCTCCGGTCTCGGTCACGCTGATCAAGCCCGCCTCGATCGACACGCCCCTCCCCCAGCGGGCGCGCAACTACATGGACCGAGAGCCGAGCCTGCCGCCACCGATCTATCCGCCGGAGGAAGTCGCGAACGCCATCCTGCACGCGGCTGTGCATCCGCAACGCGACATCTTCGTGGGCGGCGCCGGCAAGGCCTTCACGGCAGGCAAGGAATTCGCACCCGGCGCCTACGACCATCTCGCCTCCGCAATCATCGCCCTTCAGAAGCGAGCGAGCGCGCCGCGCAATCCGGACGGCGCCCTGCACGCGCCCGTGCCGGCCGGCGAGACGCGTGGCGATCCGCCCCTGCCCGTGATGCGCACCAGCGTCTACACGCGCGCGACGCTGCACCCGATGGCGGCGGCCGCCGGTCTTCTCGGGATCGGCGCGGCCACCGCGCTGGCCGTCATGGGTTCGTCCGGCCGCAGGCGGCGCCTGTAATTGACCGCCGCAATGACATCGCTGCCCGGGCCGGCTCGGTCGCGCCCGGATGAACCACACGATCCCCGCATCGTGCCGCGCCGGATCGTCGAGCTGACGGATGACCGGACGATTGCGTATGCGGAAACCGGATCCGGTCCCGATCTGGTGGCGATCCACGGGACGCTGATGTGCCTGGAGGATCTCTGGCTCGGGCCGGTGCCGGCCCTAGCCGAACATTTTCGCGTGGTCGCGGTCGATCGCCCCGGTCACGGCTTCAGCGTGCGGCCGCGGGGCCGTGCCGCCGACGTCTGGGATCAGGCCGCACGCATCCGGGAGGCGGTGCGGCGCCTCGGCCTTCATAAACCCGTCATCCTCGGGCATTCCTTCGGCGGAGCGGTCGCGCTGGCGTACGGCATGCTCCATCCGGAGGAGATCGCCGGCATCGTCGCGGTCGCGCCGATCTGCTTCCCGGAGCCGCGTTTGGAACAGATGCTGTTCGGGCCCCGCGCCCTGCCCTTCGGCGGCGATCAGCTGTCCCACCTCCTCGGCGCGAGCACCGACAAGGCGCTCCTGCCGCTGCTCTGGAACGCGATGTTCTTCCCGCGAACGATGCCGGAGACCGTCGCGCGGCACTTTCCGTTCGATCTGGCGGCGCGCCCGGCGCAGATTACCGCCGAGGGCGAGGATGCCGGCTGGCTCTGGCCTGGGCTGACCCGCAGCATGCTGGCCTACCCGACCCTGCGCGTTCCCGTACGCATTCTGGCAGGAAGCCCCGATCTGGTGGTGAGCACGGCCCTGAACGCCCAGCGCGCGGCCCGCATGATTCCCGATGCGCGCCTCGACCTGCTGCCCGGTGCCGGCCACATGCTTCACCATTTTCATGGAGACGCGATCGTTCGGGCAGCGTTGTCACTCCGACCGGGCTAGCAGACGCGGCTTGCATGCCTTCGGCTCGCGAAGAATACGCAGTCGGCTTCTGGAGAGCTTGAGTGACTGCCGCCTGACGCATGGCGGCCTCCGCTCATGCGAAACAGGATACATCCGGCCGGATCGGCGACCGCCT
>NZ_JALNUM010000036.1:0-49289 GCF_026540795.1 Methylobacterium sp. GC_Met_2 | reverse complement strand
ATCGGCTGTGGCCGGGAGAAGGGCCAGAGCGCCAACAATCGTCGCAGCCTTCAAAATGGTACGGTTCATTGTGTCCTACCGATATAAAACGAGGAGTATCTAACTGGACAACACGACGGCGACCGAGTTGGTCCCAGCGAAATCTGTCCGAATAGCCGCGGGCTGCTCGGCGCTGAGGCCGCGCCGAGTATCTCAGGCGGTCGTTCATCCGCGCCGCCGCTCCGCCTCATCCTCGGCCGCGTACTGCCGCTTCGTGGCAATCCGCAGGTCGAGCCAGGCGATTGCGGACGCGTGCACGTGCAAGGCACTCACGTGTCCAGGGCGATCGTCAGCCGCCCTGCAGGCTCTCCGCGAAATCCTCCGGGATCTCGCCCCACTGGCCGAGGATCGTGACGCCCTCCAGCTCCCCGGTCTCGTCGTCGGCCACCACCTTCAGCGCCGCGGCCCCGGGCATCCGCTTGGCGAGGTTCTCGGCCTTTTTCAGCGCGCCGCTCTCCGTCTGTGCAGGCTCCTGCCGCGCCGGCCGCAGCCGCTTCCGGTGCAGCTCGAACGGCTGCACCACGAACGCCGTCTTCATCACCATGCCGCTGCCTACGCCCGCTGGCCGTCCACCCGTACGGCGGTGAACGCACGAAACAGCACCGGCCGGCCTGCGGCATCGCGCACGTCCACGGTCCACACGGTCCAATCCTGGCAGCCGACCCCCGTCATCAGACCCAGCGCCACCCGGTCCGCGTGCTGCCGGACCTCGCGGATGCTCGACAGCCACCGACCCTGCAGATCGAACACGGCGTCACCGCCACCCAGGCAATGGAAGCGGTAAAGCCTCCGCGGCATTGACGTTTTCCCAACCTCTCCACAGCCGCCCACCGCAATCGCCCTGCGATCCGAAACAGCCATTGAACCACGCCTCGCCGTCCGCTTTGTTCCCGATGCGTTCTAGTCGAGGTTGTGAACCGGATGCACGCCCAACGGCACGATTCGCTTGTGGAGATCCGCTCATCGGAGGCCGAGGCGATCGCATCGGCCTATCTCCGGGCCGCCGACGGCGATGCCCGCGCGGCGCTCGTTCAGGCGATCACGGATGCGCTGACCGATCTCGACGCGGCCGAGCGGCGCGCGGCCGGGCAGGGGCGTCTGATCTCGCGCGGCTACGCGCGGGGCTACGTGCATGGTTGACGCGCTGTCCCAGCGTCTGGGCGACATCGCCGGCGACCGGCTGGCGATCGACTGCGCGTCCTGCCGCCGCCACGGCAGCTACCGGCTGGACGGCCTGATGGCCCGGTTCGGGCCGGAGATCGCGATGCTCGATCTCCTGCGGGCTCTCACCACATCCTGCCGCCACCAGCGCGAACCGGGCGCCACGGTCGCGCGCAAGTACGAGAGCCAGTGCCTCGCAACGCTGCGTCTGCCGAAGATGCCCGACCTGGAGCCGCCGGTCCCGCCGGGCCGGCCGTTCGCGCTCGAGGTCTGGGACGCGCGCGGCCGGGTCGAGCTGCGGCTCGGCGTGATCTACCCGCTCGACGGCGCAGTCGCCGCGTTCGAGGCGATAAAGAACGCCTATCCGCGCGACGAAGTCACGTTGCGGCAAGGGGCGCGGGTGCTGTACCGGCGCCCCCGGCCGGGGGCGCCGGACCACGTCGATGCCGATCCCGGCGGTGCTTGAGAGGGGCTGGGGCCACTGATGGCGGTGGTAGACACGTGCGGCCAGGACCAGGGCACCGTAGTGCCGGAGGGGCGGCATTGGTGGGCTGGAGGGCGTGGATCACGAAGTTCGAGATGCGCACTCCGGGCGACATGACGCAGCTGGGGAAGCTGATCGTGGCGCGGACGTGAGGGCCACGCCGTGGAGCTTCAGTTGGTTCGCTTTGGGTGGTTTTCAGCCGATCCGCTTTCAGGCGGCAATGCATGAATGCGGACGTCGTCGCGACACGCGCTCGCAACCCTTGCAGAAATTCGGAGGATCCACTTCCCGGGATCTCGTTGGGTGAAGACTCTAAGAATTCAGCGCGCTGACCTGAATCCGTACAAACCATACAAAATTCCAAAAACCAGAATTTTGGCGAATGCTGCAGGTTGGCCCTCTCAATTACCACCGGGTTGGCATCTGGATTGATACACCCAGGAATTGAGAGCACAGTGCCAGCGACCACGCAGAAGTCGTCTGCGCGTTGGGAAGCCGCGCAGCCTGGAGTGCCCATGATGGACCGCCCCCGCGCAGATCGGTGCCTTGAGATTGCCCGTGAGTTGCGTGCGGCGGCCGAGGAGACGCGGCGGACGCTCCAGGTTTCGCGCGATCTCGTGCGGCGCTCCCGCGAGCAAGCCGCCACCGGGCCGTCGACATCTGGCGACGACCCCGGCCCCTCGGAACAACTGGTGACGTCTCTCATCGAGGCTTACGAAGCCGCGGAAAATGAGCACGACCCCCAGACCCGCCTGCTGCTCGGCCACGTGCTCCATCATGTCGGGCGTCGCGTCGCCGAAATGATCGGACCGCGCGCGGGCGGGATCGCGGTGCATTGAGCGCCGCGGCGCAGGGATTGGCGGAGAGCTACGATGAACGTTGACGATCCGCCGGACGACGACCCCGGTGCGCTGGTGCGCATCGCCTGGACGCTGGGCGTCCCGGTCGCGACCTTCCTGACGACCTACCCCACCGGGAAATCGGACCTTGAAACCGCCGTAGGGGCTCTGGATCATCCCGCCGAAGTGGTAGCGCTGCTGCGCCTATTTGTACGGCTGAAGAGCCCCGAGGCCCGGGCCCGCTGCCTCGCCTACGTCGTGCAGGAGGCCACGCACGACGGCTGATCCGCGCGGCCGTCCTCGACAAGGCCAAGAACGCATGATGCTGGAACCCGACGAACGGCGCGGCATCGATCCGAAGGCTCAGAACGCGGTGATGGACCAGGACCACTTTCCGATCATCGGCATCGGCGCGTCCGCGGGCGGCATCGAGGCAATGCGGAGCTTCTTCCGGGGGGTCCCGGAGACACTCAGGGCCGCCTTCGTCGTCATCACGCATCTCAGCCGGGAGCACAAAAGTATGCTCCCGGACGTGCTGGCGCGGTTCACGCCGCTTGAGGTCGAGGCCGCCGCCGACGGCGTGCCGGTCCTTCCGGGCCGCGTCTACGTCATGCCGTCCGGTTTCGTCATGGGCATCGCGGGCGGGCGGCTGACGTTGACGCCGCTCGAGCTAATGCGCCGCGAGACCAAGCCGATCGACGTCTTCCTGACCGCCTTGGCTCTCGACCAGGGCGAGCGTGCGGTCGGCGTGATCCTGTCCGGCGGCGACGGAGACGGCGCCATCGGCGTCAAGGCGATCAAGGAGCACGGCGGCCTGACCCTGGCCCAGACCGCGGATGGCGACGGCCCCGAGACCGCCGATATGCCGCTCAGCTCGCTGCGGACCGGCTTCGTCGATTTCGGCGAGATGGCCGAACGGATGGGCGACCGGATCGCCGCGCACATCGCCGCGACCGGCGTCGGCGCATCGGCTGGTCAGGCCGATGCGGTCGCGCGGGAGCTCGACGCCGAACTGCTCACCGAGATCTTCGCCATCCTCCGCCGTCAGGTCGGCCACGACTTCTCGGGCTACAAGCCCAGCACCTTCGTTCGGCGGCTGCAGCGGCGCATCAGCATCGTCGGCGCGACCGGCCCGAGCGGTTACCTCAAGCTGCTGCGTGCCGACCCAGCCGAGGTCGGGGTGCTGTTCCGGGACCTGCTGATCGGCGTGACGAACTTCTTCCGCGACCCCGCCGCCTTCGAGGCGCTGGCTACGCAGGTCATCCCGAGGCTGCTTGAGGCGCGCGCGGCGACCGATGTCGTGCGGATCTGGGTGCCTGCCTGCTCGACCGGCGAGGAGGTCTACTCCGTGGCCATCCTCCTGCGCGAGCATATGCTCACCCTGGCGGATCCGCCGCGCGTGCAGATCTTCGCCACCGACATCGACGAACGCGCACTCACGGTCGCCCGGACCGGCCTCTACCCGAGAGCCTACCTGTCCGCTGTCTCGCCCGAGCGGATCGCCCGGCATTTCGTCGTCGTGGGCGACAGCGCCGTGGTCGCGAAGGCCGTGCGCGACCTATGCACCTTCGCCCCGCACAGCGTGCTGCGCGATCCGCCATTCTCGCGCCTCGATCTCGTCTCCTGCCGCAACCTGCTGATCTACCTCGGCGTCGAAGCCCAGCAGCAGCTGATGCCGGTGCTGCACTACGCCCTCCGCCCGCGCGGCTTCCTGTTCATCGGTATGGCCGAGAACGTGACGCGGTTCGAGGACCTGTTCGAGACGATCGACAAGCGGCACCGTATCTTCCAGGCCCGCGACGCGATCCCCCCGGCCCGGCTGCCGCCGATGTCCGGGCCGGACACGGCGATCTTCGCCAGCACCGGCCAGCCTTACCGACGTAACGTGACGACGCACACGGCCCTGCGGCACGCGGTCGAGACGCAGATGCTGTCCGAGTACACGCCGCCCCACGCGGTCGTGACGCGGACGGGTGAGGCCGTGCACTACTCGTCGCGGATCGGCGATCATCTGGAGGTCGTGCCCGGCCAGCCGACCCGGGAGTTGGCCGCGATGGCGCGTAAAGGTCTTCGGCTGGATCTCAGGACGGCCCTGCGCGAGGCGATCGAGGGCAACACCTTGGTCGTGCGCGACGGCATCGGCGTCGAGCTTCCGGACGGCCGTCTCCAGTCGATCTCCCTGGTGGTCAAGCCGCTAAACACGCCCGGCGCGATCGAGCCGCTGTTCCTGGTCGTGTTCAACGAGGCCGCCGCGCCCGCCGAGAACGAACGCCAGCAGGCCCTGGAGGCGACCGAGCGGGACACGGCGCTCCAAGGCCTGGAGCGCGAATTGAGCGTGACACGCGAGCGACTCCAGGCCGTGATCGAGGAATACGAGACCTCCCTGGAGGAGCTCAAATCCTCGAACGAGGAGCTGTACTCCGTCAACGAGGAGATGCAGGCCGCCAACGAGGAGCTTGAGGCTTCGAAGGAGGAGACGCAATCGCTGAACGAGGAGCTTCAGACGGTGAATTCCGAGCTCACGTCCAAGATCGAGGCCATCGATCAGTTGAGCGACGACCAAGCCGCGCTGTTCGAGGGCATGAACGTCGCCAGCGTACTCCTGACGCCGGATCTTCACATCCGCATGTTCACCAGAGCAGCGGCGCAGGTCTTCGGCTTGCAGCCGGGCGACGTCGGTCGGTCCCTGCGCAACTTCTCGGCGCCGATCCCCCTGGCGTGGCTGCAGGACGAGATCCCGACGGTGTTGGCGGCGAACCAGCCCTCCGAGCGGACGGTCGAGGGGGCGGACGGCGCCCGCTACCGCGTCCGCTTGACGGTCTCGTCCCGCAACGGCAGCCGGATGCCCGGGATCGTCGCCAACTTCACGAACCTGTTGGAACAGGAGTAACCCATGGGTCTGTACGCCGCGCCCGGGACTTCTGCGGGCCGGCGTGAAGCAGACACTGTCGGCTGCGCAAGCGCGGCTGGAGCCGCCACAGCTTTGCAAAGCCCTCCCGGCTCTGCTTTCGGGCGAATGGATCGTATCGTCGACCTAAGCTGAATGTCGGACGTCAGATTTCCGGCAGCAGGCCAAGAACCGGTCGCTACCCCAAGCCCGAGTTGCCGGACGGCCAACGAATAGCCGCTTTCGGGAGGGGTCGATGGCTCTCGGCACGGCTAAGTTGATTCGGAAGCTGCCCTTTTAAACCAGTGTCTTACGCCGTAGCAGTTAAGGGTCAGCGTCGCATTCCCTTCATTGCGACATAACTTACCGCAGGCAAATATCGCCGCCTTTGGAACGCTGGTAGTCCAGGGACACAACAAAGCGATGCGTTTGCATCGGGGCCATAAAACGCCGCATTTTCTATCTGCATCAATTCCGGCCGTTGGCAAAATTGTTGTGAAATCTTAACGGTCACGGCCAAACTGCGGGACAAGGGGTCGTCGGTTCGAGCCCGGCCACGCCGACCATTTTCTTGCTGCTGTTTCGAAGGCAGCGCATCACTCCGCTGACAATCTGTCTCGATCACCGCGGAAGCGGGGTTCCGTCAGCCACTCGGGTGCAGCAGCCGAGCGCCACGTCGCGGCCAATCAACTTCAAAATCCTGCGCACAAGCGGCTTCTACGAGCCAAAATCGGTGAGCCGGAGCCGTCCCGGCGGCGCGGCGCACCTGGACGTCAGCCTCGACGTCAGCCTCGATTCGACTGAGGACGCTGGCGGACCGCGTCGGCGGCGCGGCTACTCGTCGGCGAAGGCCCGGGGTTCCGCACCGATCGCGGCAGCGGTCAGCGTGACTGCACCGGCCGCCTGTCGCAGTTCATACCGCGCGATGTCGTCCGCAAGTTTGACGAGGCAAACGAGCAGGAGCCCGAGCAACAGGCAGCGGCGGAGGGTGAACGCGGGGATCAGCATGGCGGGCGCCTCGAGGAGACGCCCGCACCGTACCTTGGCAGGTGCGGGAGGGCTGCCACGGCGAAAGCACAGCTGCACAGAATGAGAACGGCCAAGCTGTGGCAAACGTTCGTCACGCTAAAGGCTGGGTGAGCGCAACCAAGCGAATACGATCTGAAGATGCGTCATGGTGCGGTATGCGCTCCCGCGGCGAACCGCGCGACGTCGTCCGCGGTCGGGGCCTGGACGCTGAACGGGAAGCTCAACGACCGGACGATCTGACCGTGCCCGAGACCGGGGTAGATGTGCGTCTGCGGAGGCTCATCACCGGCCTGCAACCGGTTCGCGAGCGCGACGGTCCCAGTCGGCCGCACGTCCTGATCCTCCGCGCCGCTCAGCAGCAGCAGCGCCGGGTGCCGGCCGACGGCGTGGTTGATCGGCTGCATCGCGGGGTCGGCCCCGGCAAAGACCTGCTTGTCCAGGGGATCGGTCAGCGCCGAGGTCGCGTAGGGTCCGGCCAAACCGACGATCCCGGCGAGGTCCTCGGGACTGGACCCGGCCCGCTCCAGCCACGTCGCATCGAGACCCAGCATGGCCGCCGCCCACGCGCCGGAGGAATGGCCCGCCACCACGACGCGGCGGGGATCGCCGCCGAATTCGGAAGCGTGGCCGATCGCCCAGGCAACCGCGGCGGCGTTGTCGGCCAGGATGTCCGACAAGCTGGCGGCCGGGAAATGGCGGTATTCGGGGATGACCACGACGAAGCCTCGTCGTGCGAAAGCCGCGCCGACATAGGCGACGTCCGCCTTCGAGCCGCTGCGCCACCCGCCACCGTAGAGGAACACCAGCACCGGGCTCGGCACCGAGCTGTTCGGCCGGTAGATGTCGGCCTGATGCTCGCTTCCGGCCGCATAGGCACGGTTCGTGTCGACGTGAACCTCGACCGGGGCCAGCAGGTTCAGGACTACCAGGGTCGCGCCGACGAGCTTGTCGAAGAGCGTGGCGAGCATCGGTCGATCCAGTTGCGAGGGTGGCCACGACACGTGCGGGACCGCGCGGGCGGCAAGAAATCGGGCTCACATCCGTCGGCCGGCCTAAGCCTTCCGCCCCGGACACCGATCCCCGTCAGTGATCCCGCTTCCCGATCCGTGCAATCTAGGACGGCGGCGCGGATAAATCTGTCCGTAGGGAGAGCCTACGTGATTTCCAGCACGCCGAGCCGGTCGGTCACCTGGACCATCATACGCCGCTCGGCGGAAAGCACGCTCACGCTGACGGAGCCGTCATCCGCGAAGCGATGCAGACGCACGCTCCGAGGTTGCTGCGCGAGGAGGAAATCCACCGCTTTCGGCGGCGCATCGGGGCGGGCGGCGAGGCTGCGCCGGTCCCAAGCGTCGATGCCTTGCCAGAGCGGCACCAGCAGGGCCCCGTCCCGCCGGACGAAGCGTGCCGAGACCAGATCCGGCATCGCGCCGGCTTGAGTGATGGCGACGTCGCCCGAATAAGGCGCGCCCGCAGTGCCGTGGCCGCCGAACAGCCGGATGAGGTTGCGCACGGCCGTGAAGGCAGGCGTCGGCTGTCCGTCATAGGCCAGGAGGCCGAAGCGGCTCTCGGGATCGCCATCGCCGTGATCGAAGCTGGCGATCAACTCGTACAGGTAGGTCCGCCGCACCCCCTGCAGGTAGCTCCACAGGAGCAGGCGGGGGAGATAGCGCGCCCGGATGCCCTCGGAGACCGGCAGGTGGGCGCTGCGGGTTGCGAGCGCCGTGTGGTAGCCGTTCTCGGTGGCGATCATCGGCGCCGAGCCGAACACCGGCCGGGCCGCCGCGACGAAGCGGGCGAGGCTGCCGCCGCCGCCGGTCTCCGGGTGCTCGGCGCCCGGATAGGCGTGGATGTTGCCGAGATCGACCAGCGCGGCGAGGTTCTGCGCCGCCGCGACGTTGCCCTGGATGTAGCTCGGTCCGGCGACCTGGACGGCGGGGTCGCGCGCGTCCGTCCGCACCGCCCGGAACAGGGCCGCCTGATGGTCGGCCGAGAGACCGGGAAGGTCGCGCCGGCCGGCGATCGGCGGCTCGTTGCCGCCCTCCGCGATGATGAGCCCGCCGCCGGCCCAGCGGGCGATGGCGGCGAACTTGTCCGGGGGCACGCGGGGGCCCGGCGTCAGACCGTCGTAGAAGACGAGGCTGAAGCGGTAGCCGCGGCCGGCGAGGGCGGCGATGCGGGCGAACTGGCCGGCCGGCTCACCGCCGGTGAGGACGATATCGTCGCGCAGGTGCCGGACGCCGAGGGTATCGAGGGCGGCTGCGCAGGCCTCGAAACGCGCCACATAGGGCGTGCCCCCATGGCCGAGATGGACGTTCACGCCGATCGAATCGATCAGATCCTCACAACGATGCGGCGGCGCGGCCGCCTCGGCACGGCCGGCCACGAGGGCGCCCGCAGCGAGCGCCAGGGCTGACCGGCGCGTGAGGTCGCTCATGCCCGCCCAGTCACGGTCTGGAGCCATGCGGAAACGGTCGGCGCCGGCCGCTTCGCCGTCGCCGCGGGACTGCGCTGGGTCGCGCGCACGAGGTCACGCAAAGCCTGTTCGAGGGCGGCCTGGGCCTCGGCGGAGCCGAGGTTGTGGTCCGCCCCGGGCACGATCGACACCGGCGCGCCGAGGCGCCGCGCGACCCGGTCGGGGTTGCGGCCGATGTGACGGTGCAAGGCGGCCAAGCCGGGATCGCCCGCGCTGTAGAGCAGGCGGATTTCGGCACCGCGGCGCCGGAGCGCGGTAAGGCGGCGCGCGACCGATCCCCCGGGGATCCGCGGACCGAACGCCCGGCGGATCCGCCGCAGCGCTGCGTCGACACCGCGGCGGGCCAGGACGCCGCCGATCGCCCGGACCCGGATCTGGCCGCGGATCAGCCGGCGCCAGGTATCGCCCTGCTTCAGGAGCGTCGCGTAGGTCGAGGCGCTGCCGTAGGTCTGGCGGATGACGCTGTCGATGCTCTGCTCCGGATCCCAGTCGAAGCAGTAGAGATTGATCAGGAGCGCCCCGTCGATCCGCGGGTCGCGGCACAGCGCGTGGAAGGCCGCGTGGGCGCCGCTGCATCCGCCGGCGAGCACGATCGGGCCGCCTCCGGCCACCTGATCGACCGCCTGGATGACGTCTGCGAAGCCGTCCGGCGCAAAGAGCGGGCGGCTTCCGTCCGGCCGTCCGACACTGTCGCCGATGCCGGCGACGTCGAACCGGAACGAGGCGATGCCCTCGCGGGCGAGCCTTCGGGCGAGCCGGGTGGTCTGTCGTCCCCAGCCCGACCGCACGGTCATGCCGGTGGACACGAACAGGATGGTCGGCGCACCGGGCTCCGACCTGTCCGGCGCGCAGGCGATGCCGAACAGGCCCTGCCCGAACTGAACTGCCTCCTCGGTCCAGCCCGGGCCGGCGAGACGCGCCGCAGGCGGGGCCGTCGCGCTTGTCGCCGCCGACTCAGCCCCCTCGGTTACGAAGGCGGCGATGCGGGCGAAATCCGCTTCCGGAACCTTCGCGAAGATCGGATCGCCCACGAGATGCGCGAGGCCGGCGAAGGGCCCCGTCTCGACGGCGCAGCCGACGGCGCTGAGGTGCTCGGCCAGCGCCCCCGGATCGGTGCCGAGGATCAGCACGTGGGGCGCGGGCGGCGACGCGATCCGGGTGAGGCTCAGCCCGGAAAGCGCGGCCTGAAACGGCGCCTCCATGCGGAAGCCGCCGACGGTCAGGCTGTCCGGCTCCGCGGGTGGCGCCGATCCGTCGGGCAGCCGCCCGATCGTCTGGGCCCGGAGCCGCATCTCGCGCAGGTAAGCGCGACCTGTGGCGACGGGCGCCAGGAGGACGAGACGGTCCACGGGCTCGGCCTCCGCGGCGAGCGCCGCGAAGGTCGCACCCAGGCGGAGGCCCACGAGCACGATTTCGGCGATTCCGGCCGTCTCGCGCAGATACCGGACGGCCTGCCGGATCGCGGCCACGCAGGACTCCACGCCGGCCGCGTCGGGATCGGCGGAATCGCCTTCGCCCGGATAGTCGAAACGCAGGGTCGGGCAGCCCGCCTCGGCCAGTTGCTCGGCCAGCGCCCGCCAGGGGCGATGGGCCGCCATCTGCTCGAATCCATACGCGCCGCAGAGGACCACGCCACGCCGCCCGGCCGCCGGATGGAACCAGCCGAACAGACCTTCGAAGGTCACCGGCGCCGGATCGTGTCGAACCGGGGAGGGGGCTGGCATGGGCCGGGCCTCAGGCGTCATGGCCGAACTCCACGCTCTCGGTGCCGTTGATGGCCCGCACGGTTCCGCGGGGAAGCCGGGCACAATCCGGGAAGGCGATGATCCGCGCCGTTCCGGGCGCCAGATGGAAACCGCTGTCGGTCGGTCGTGCGCCGGAGGCGCGAATCTGCACGCCGAACGCGAGCCGCTCGGTGGCGACCCTCAGGGCCGGTCCCGCCTCCGTCGTCACCGGCTCGGCGGTGAGGCCGATGGCGTCCTGCGTGCTCGGGCGGGCCCCCGGAAGGTGAAACGCCTCGGCGAGCATGCGCCCGTCCGCATCGATCAGGCGCGCATGGGCGACGTCGTGGACCCGGGGGCCGAACCGGTAGCTGTCGGTGGCGTCGAAGAAGCGGCCGAGCAGCTCGGCCGAACTGAGCGTCAGCGTCCCGCGGGCGCCGACAGCCACCGCTCGCTCGGCGCGGGCCGCAACCCGGCCGTTGGAATCGGAAAACGTCAGCGTCACCGTCAGGCGACGGGCCTCCGCGGTCTCGTTGAGGACGTGGAGGTGCAGGCCGTCCAGCCCTTCGTCGGTGATGACGATCTGTACGGGGCGGAAGGCGCGCTTCAGCGCGTACCAGGCGGATTTGGGACGCTGTGTCGAGTCGATCACGCCCCAGCCGGCACCCGGCCCGAGGTCGCGCAGCATCAGGACGAGGCCGCCGGCGGTCGGCGAATGCGGGCGGCGCCACTCGGCGAAGGTCGCCTCCATCACCTCGGCCACGGCCGCGCGGCCGAGATCGAGGTAGCGCTCCGGATCGTCGGCGCGCAGAGCAGCGGGATCGACGCCGAAGAGGTGGCCGACATAATGGTCGCGCACGGTCTCGAAATCCCAGTCGGCGCCCCGGTCGCGGGGAATGCCGGCGGCCCAGCCCGGATCCGACGGACCCGCAGGCCCCGGCGTCCCGGGCTCGGGCGGGTTGGCGAAGGCGAGGCACTCGCTAGCGAAGCCGACCTCGGCCCGGCGGGCATCGTCGAGGGGCCGGCAATAGGCGCCGACGCCGAAATAATGGGTGCAGCCGCCGCGGGGCGCGAAGGGGAGGGCCCCGCCGGAGGGCGAGTTCGGCACGACCACGATGTCGGGGCGCTGGCCTGCAGCCAGCGTCGGCAGCTTTGCCTCGCAGAAAGCGTCGGCCCAGATTGCGCGCGGCGCGCCCAGCATGGCGGCCTGCTGCCAGACCTCGCTGCCACCGCACAGGATGCAGAGCGACGGCGCCGTCTGGGTCCTGTCGAGGAAGGCGGTGACCTCCTGGTTCAGGGTGGCCGAGAAGCCCGGATCGTCGTGCGGGTAATCGAAATTGGCGAGCATCAGGTCCTGCCAGACCAGGATGCCGAGTTCGTCGCAGAGATCGAAGAAATCGGTCGCCGGATAGAGCGTCGTGCCTGGCACGCGCAGCATGTTCATGCCGGCCTCGCGGGCCAGCGTGAGCAGCGCTCGCGTTCCCTCGGGGCCGAGGCCGACGAGATCCGGCGGAGTCCAGAGGGCGCCGCGGCAGAAGACCGGCACGCCGTTGACGGCGAGCGAAAGCCCCTCCGCGAAGGGCCGCGTCAGCGAGAGCGACCGGAAGCCCACCCGGCCGAGATCGACGGTCGCTCCATCGACGCAGGCGGAGACCGCGTGAAGGTTCGGCGCGCCGTGCGTATGCGGCCACCAGGGCACGACCTCCGGCAGCACGAGTTCGCCGGAGAACAGGCCCGGCTCCGTCTCGGTGAGCGTGGTTTCGCGCCCGTCGCACCGGAGCGTGACCGCCTCGGCCATGCCCTCGACGGTCAGGCGGGCAAACAGACAACCGGTCTCGCCGTCGCGGGTCGCCCGGAGATCGGCCGATACGGCGCCGGGGTGCACGGCTTCGATGGTGATCGGCCGATAGGGCCCGACATGGTCGATCTCCGGGGACCAGCCCGGCATGAAGCCGAGCGCGCTGGTGCGCACATGGCGCAGCGACCCCGGCGTGATCATCCGCGGCCGCCAGCGCCCGCGCTTGGCCGGACGGTCGAGTTCCGCACGCAGCGACCGGAAACAGAGCGCGAGGTCGGATCGTGCGGCGAGATCGACCTCGACCGCGTATGGCTCGAACATCGAGCGGGTGGTGAGGACCGGGATGCCGTCGAGCCAGATCTCGGCCAGCGTCGCCAAGCCCTCGAAACGCAGGCGGTACCGGCCAGGGCCGAAGACGTCCATGCGATACCAGACGTCCTGGTCATGGATCGGCGTCGGCGCCGTCTCCGACCAGCGCCCGGCCGCGCGCAAGGAAGCGGCGGCGGTCCCCGGAACCGAGGCCGGGATCCAGCCGGCCACGCCATCGAGATCACCCGGCCCCGCGCAGGCGCCGGGCGGGGTCACTGCGAGCCGCCAGGAGCCGGGCAGCGCCTCGGACGCCCGACCATCGACGTTGCGGATGAGGGCCATCGCGAACCCCTAGCGGCCCAGCGCGTCGTCCAGGGCCGCGAAGACGCGCGCGTAGGTCGCCGCCGCCTTGTCGAGGCGCGGGGCCAACCCGTCCGCCTTGCGGCGGTGGAAGGCGCGGGCAAGCTGGAACTGGAACGCCTTCGCCTCCCGGCTCAGCTCCGCAGCGGCCTCGGCGGCGGGTGCGAAGGCACCGGCCCCGTTGGCGTCGAGCCAAGTGAGATGGCTCGCCAGCATCTCGAAATTCGCGCCGAGCTGCCGGGTCGTGTTGAACGCGTAGGCGTGGAACACGCTGAGCGGCTGAACCACGAGCCCCTCGGCCGTGGCGGCCAACGCGTCGCGGAATGCCAGGACGGGGTTGCGCTGCGGGGCCCGTGCCCGGTGCTTGGCGAGCAACTCCCGTGCGACGCCGGGAAGCTCGGAAGCCGGCAGGGGTGGGGCGACCGTCTTCACGAACTCCGCGTAGGGCGGCAGGGTCGCGGGGCCGAAGATGCCGGCGTAATCCGCGCCGGAAAGGCGGAAGCGGCCGGCATTGTGCAGGTAGTCGAGTTCCCCGGCCGCCGGGTCGAGCGCCAGGATGCCGATCGTCGTCTTGCCGTGGTCGCGGCCGTAGGTCGTGCCGTGCGTGTCGGGCAGATAGATCGCGTCGACCTCGACCAGCACCGGCCGGCCCGCGGCCATCTGCATCAGCGCGTGCGCTTCGAGGCCCGCATAAACCGCGAGTTCCAGCACTTCCAGGCCGTAGAGCCGCTCGATATCCGCGGGCGGCGGCTTGAAGAAGGTGAACTGGTCGCCCTCGAAATCCTGCCGGAGCGTGAAGCCCAGCATTGCCTCCGGGACGAGGCCGCGGCCATGCAGCAGTTCGATCCAGAGATCGACGTAGCAATTCGTCTCCGGCCAGTCCCGCTCCCCGTCGTGAAGCGGGTGCGGGCTATAGGGGGCCGCGATTTCGAGCCCCGAGGGCAAGCGCAAGGCGGCGGTCACGGCTCAGCCCCAGAGTGACGTGCGCACGGCCTCGGGCCATGCGGCGAGGTCGAGCCCGTGGTGCCGCAGCAGCGCCAGGGTGATCCGCTCCAGGCCGAAGCCGACGCAGGCCGTGTGGGCCACGCTGCCGTCGGCCTGCTGCAGCTCCCAGGTGCTGCCGAAATGGTCCTGGTGGTAGTTGAAGCTCAGGCAGGCGGTCGGCTTCTCGACGCTGTTGACCGGCACGTTCAGTTCGAACTTCAGCCCCTGCGCCCGCTGGTTGTTGGCGAGCATCCGGCCGGCGCGTCCGAAGAACGGATCGTTGGCGACATCGATGGCAAGCGGCAGGCCGAGGTCGCGCATCATGGCGGTGCCGCGCTCCAGCCAGGATTCGCGGAAGGCCAGCACCTGCTCGGGGCTGCCCATGCGCACGTATTCGCGCATCCGGAACAGCTGCATCCGGGTCGGCTCCAGCGAGGGCTCGCGCCGGAAGCAGTAGGATTGCAGATCGAACAGGCGCCCCTCGGCGGGCAGCGCCCCCCGGGCGGCGGCGACCGGATAGAGCGGGTAGCAGGCGGCGGGGGTCAGGACGACGTCGGTGGCCTCCTGCTGGCCGGTCCAGTCGCGGCCCTCTTCGACGCAGGCCAGGATCTCGGCATGGCCCGCCCCGTCGCCGCAGAAGCTGTGAATCGTGCCCGCGAGATTCGGGAAGCCCTTGAGATAGCCGCTGCGCTCGAAGGCCGGCCGGCTCATGCCGGGCGGGAAGCGCATCACCTCGGCGCAGTCCGCAGCGCCGAGGCGCGAGATCAGCCGATCGAGGGCCTCGACGACGCTCTCGAAGGCGCCGCTGCGGCCGTAGAGGCCGTCGACGCCGGTGCGGATCAGCAGGCCGTGATCGAACAGGCGGTCGAGGAAGGTCGGGCTACCCTCCGGCTCGTCGTCGAGGATGAGGTCGCCCTGGGGAGAAGAGATCGAGTCCATCACGCGCTCATGAGCTGGCCGCTGCCCTTCTGCACGAGCAGAAGCTTGGCGGTGTTGGCGAGGATGCGGTCATTGCCGATCATCAGCGGCGCCGAGAGGACGTCGCGGAGCGGTCGGCCGAGGCTGAAGGGCGTGTCGTTCTTGTAGCCGGAGAGCCCGACGATCGAGAGGGCCCGGCGCACGATGTCGACCGCCATGTCGGAGACGGTGACTTTCAGGTTGTTGAGCATCACGCTGAAGCCCAACGACCCGATCGTATCGGCGTCGCCATGCGCATCCTCGAACCGGCGCAGGGCCGCCACGACGGTGCCGCGCATGGCCTGATGCGCATTGACCACCTCGGCGAGCCGCAGGGCCGTAGGCGGCACCTTGCCGGGGGCGCGGCGCGCCTCGGCCTGCACGAACGCCCGGGCACGATCGACCGCGTAGGTGGTGATGCCGTACCACACGCTGCTCCAGAGCAGGTGCGACGCGGCTAGCATCGAAACGGCGGCGATCTCGGCGAAGGGTTTGGGCAGGATCTGCTCGACCGGCACGTCGCGGGCTTCCAGCCGGAAGCCATCGCTGCAGGTGCCGCGCATGCCGAGCGTGTCCCACTGGCTGGTGCGGGCCAGCGAAATCTGATCGGCCATCAGCGCGACCAGCACCTGATCGGAGGTCAGGGCCTCCGGGTGGCGCCGGGCGGTGGCGAGGATCAGGTCGGCCTGGGCCCCGTAGGAGATGACCGAGGCGTCCTTGCCGAGCGAGAAGGTCTCGCCGGTCGTCTCGACCGCACACAGGGAGTTGCGCAGGTCTCCGCCGATACCCGCCTCGGTGGTCGAGGAGGCGACCAGCAGCTGCTCGCGGGCGATGCGCTCCATCAGGCGACAGTGCCACGCGCTGTCGAGCCCATGGACCACGAGGCTCGACACCTTGATGTGGTGCATCGCGAAGACCATCGCGGCCGCGCTGCAGGCATGGCCGAGCGTGCTGCAGACCTCCGCGATCTGCACCAGACCGGCGCCCTCGCCACCGAACTGGCCCGGAATCTGGAGGCCCAGAAGGCGCTCGGCCTTCAGGGCGGCGACCGCTTCGGCGGGAAAGCGGCCCTCGCGGTCGACGGCATCGGCGTGGCGAGCCGCCACCGCCGCCGCCCGCTCTGCACGCGCGGCGAGCGTGCTCATGCGGCTTCCTGCTTGATCAGGGTGGAGACGGCCTCGCCGATCGCGCGGATCGACGAGAACGATTTGCGGTTCAGGAGCTCGTCGGGAAACTCGACGTTGAAGCGCTCCTCCAGGGCCAGCATCAGCTGAACCGAACCGAACGAGTCGAGGCCCATATCGAACAGGCTGTCGTCGTCCGAGAGCTGATCGACCTTACCGGCGAAGGCTTCGTTCGAGCCCAGGATTTCGCGAATATCTTGAGCGATGTTCAAGGCGGAACTCCTTAATCAAGTGAGCGACACTTTATTGATCCGCCTCGTGAGGCGTCAAATACTCTACGTATTAATAGTAAATTTCGGCCATCCGCTCTACCGACTAAAGCATGGCCGTAAGCTGAGGTTCCCGGTGGAACCGCCTGGGTCATACTGACCGCACACGCCTTTCCAACCAATTTCCAAGCCATATCGACTAGTGTCTCAGCCTGGACATGTGGACAAGACTGACTTGGGGCATGTCTTCCGCCTTTGGGAGGCGGCTTGTTCAGCAAGAATCCGAACACTCCGTGACTCGGCGGCGCGGGATCCGGCATGATGGCGCGTCGTTGCGCCCGCCCGGGCAGACGATGTTCCGCGAGCAGCCAGCGAACCATGCTCTACAATCTACAGATCCTGCGCGCTCTGGCGGCCTACCTCGTCTTCCTGACCCATTTCGGCCTGTATGCCGGCCCAGTCCTGCCGAGGCCGGACCTGCTGGCGTTCGGTGCCGCCGGCGTCGACGTGTTCTTCGTCCTGTCCGGTTTCATCATGTTCGTGAGCACCAGCGAGGGTGATGCGGGCGTCGGCACGTTCCTGACGCGGCGGATCGCGCGGGTCGTCCCGGTCTACTGGCTCGTCACCCTGGGGCTGGCCCTGATGGCGCTTGTTGGCCTCAGGCCGATCGGCATCATGGACTTGCGGCCGGAATACCTGATCCAGTCCCTGCTCTTCCTGCCGTTCTCCCGGGGAGGCTACATCGAACCATTGAACTCCGTCGGCTGGACTCTCAATTACGAGATGTTCTTTTATGTGGTGTTCGCCGGGCTGCTGCTGGTACCGACGCGCGAATGGCGCGCCCTGACCGCCACCGCGCTCTTCCTGAGCCTGACGCTCCTCGGGCTCCTGCCGGTGCCCGGCCTGTACTGGGCCTATTACACGAAGCCGATCGTGCTCGAATTCGCCGCCGGCATCGGCCTCGGCTACGCCTATCTGCGCCTCGGGAGCCTGCCCCCGGGCTTCCCGGTCCGGCGCGTGACGGGCGCTGCCATCGTGTCGGCCGGGCTGCTCGTGCTCGGAGGGCAGGCCGTGGCCTACAGTCTCGGGGTGTCGCCGGAGATGACGGGGTTCCTCCGGCCCCTGGTTTGGGGATCGGCTGCCAGCCTCGTCGTCGGCGCGATGCTGCTGCTGGAGCAAGGCGGCATCACCCTGCGCTCACGCTGGCTACTCTCTCAGGGTAACGCCAGCTACTCGTTCTATCTCATGCATAACCTGATGCTCCACACGGCCTCGAAAGTCGTGGCGCTCCTTCCCGTTGGCGAATCCTTGCGTGCCGGGCTGATCTTCGTGCTCGCCTTCGCGGCTTCGGCCGCCCTCGGGTCGGTCCTGTCCCGCCACATCGAGGCCCCGATGAACGCCGCCCTCCGGCGTCGTTTCGACCGACGACCGGTGCCGACGCCTTTGCAGAGCGCCCTGACGCGCTGACAGCAGCGCGGCACCGTCGTACCGCCGGGCGCAGGTCCGCGAGGACGCATCGGTCGGGGGCGGCCGGACGCGGAAGCACATACGACACGGCGAACAGATCGCACCGGGTGGCTGTCAGTGCGGGCAGTGTCTCGCGGCGAGTTCGCTTCGCCTCCGCGCGAATAACAACCTGCAGATGCGGAATTGAGATTGGAATTCGCCAACAAATTAACCATACCGTAGGATTAAAATTAAGGTTGTCGCCGATCCGTTAGTTCGAAATAAGTAATAATCGCCCTGACGCAGACCGCATTCATTCCTTCTTTAAAACCGGCGCCTCATCTTAGGTTCTACACGTGACGCAGTCCACGGGCTCACGTGCCCTCGGCAGACGGAATGTCGTCCGGTGCGCGTCGCGGTGTGTCGACAAGGAATCTCGGATGCGGGTCGCAATCGTTCACGACTGGCTCTACGTCGTCGGCGGGGCAGAGCGCGTTCTCGAGCAACTGCTCAGGATCTATCCGGACGCCGACGTCTTCACGCTGTTCGACTTCCTGCCGGCGGCGGACCGGGCACGGATCGGCTACGATCACGCGCAGACGAGCTTCCTGCAGCGCCTGCCGCTCGCACGCACGCGGCACCGGGCCTACCTGCCGCTGATGCCGATCGCGATCGAGCAGTTCGATCTGTCGGACTACGATCTGATCATCTCATCGAGCTACGCCGTGGCGAAGGGCGTCCTGACCGGGCCCGATCAGCTCCACATCTCGTACATCCACTCGCCCATGCGCTACGCCTGGGACCTGCAGCACACCTATCTGCGCGAGAGCGGCTGCGACACCGGCCTCAAGGGCGCGCTCGCCCGCATGGTGCTGCACCGGATGCGCCTGTGGGACGTCCGCACGGCCGCCGGGCCCAACGCGATCGTAGCCAATTCGGCCTTTGTGGCCCGGCGCATCCAGAAGGTCTACGGCCGCCAGGCCGAGGTGATCCATCCGCCGATCACCTTGTCGAGCGAGCGCTTCGACGGGCCGCGCGGCAACCACTTCCTCGTGGCGAGCCGCCTCGTCCCCTATAAGAACGTGGAGGCGGTGATCCGCGCCTTTGCGGATCTTCCGGACCTCCACCTCGTGGTGGCCGGAAGCGGCCCGGACGCCGCGCGGCTGCAGGCGATCGCAGGCCCCAACGTCTCCTTCACGGGCTTCGTGTCCGACCAGGGCCTGCGCCGGCTCATGGCCACCGCCCGCGCCTTCATCTTCGCGGCGGAAGAGGATTTCGGGATCATCGTGCTGGAGGCCTCCTCGGAGGGCACGCCGGTCCTGGCCCTCGGGCGCGGCGGCGCGCGCGAGACCGTCCAGGCGCGCGGTCCCCAGCGGTCCGGGATGTTCTTCGACAGGTCGGACCCGGACGCGATCGCGAACTGCGTACGTGGATTCCTCCAACAGGAAAGCAACTTCACCCGCGAGGCCTGCCGGGCGCAGGCCGATCAGTTCTCGGCCGAGCTGTTCCGGGTGCGGTTCTCCCGCTTCGTGGATGAGCAGATGGCCCTCCACCGGGCGGCCTGCGAGCCGCCGATGCGCATCCTTCCGCGCCTGGAAGCTGTGAGCTGACGCCGATGTCCATGTCGCTCGTCACCGTCGATCTCAACGAACGCCCCCCGATGCGCGCCGCCGCGCAGGAGCAGACGCGGGGTGGCCCGCTCGCCGCGCCGCTCCTGCGGATCTGGCGCCGCCGTTACCTGTTCGCGACCGTCTTCGTCGTGGTCTTCGGCCTCGCCGTGACCGCACTGACGATGATCGCGCCGCAATACGTGGCGACCGGCTCGGTGATCGTCGCCGAGGCGGAGCCCGGCGCCCACAACGCCTCCATGGCCTGGATCCAGAAGATCGGCGATCCGGCCGATATCGAGAGCCAGATCTTGGTGATCCGCTCGCCTCGGCTGCTGCGGCTCGCCATCGACGGGGGCCTCACCGCCTCCGTCCTGGCTGAGTGCCGCCATGCCGCCAGCGGCGGGAAGGCGGGGCCGATCTCCGAGAAGAAGGAGGCCGCCTGCACGAAGCTCACCGCCGACCGCAACGCCTTGGTCGAGTACATGCAGAAGCGCTACACCGTGATCAGTTCCGGCCGCTCCCGGATCATCACGATCGGCTATCGCTCGCCGCTGCCCGAGGTGGCGCAGACGATGACCAACGGGCTCATCGACGCCTTCCTCGACGACCAGCGCGAAGCCCAGGCTTCCAGCCGCAAGGCGGCCTCCGACTGGCTGCACACCGAGATCAGCCAGCTCGACGCCTCGATCCGCGCGGACGAAACCCGGATCCAGACGTTCCGCCGCCGGAAGGGCCTCCTGAAGGGCACCAACGCGCCGATCAGCGCCGAGCGCCTGACCAGCATCAGCCAGCAGCTCTCGACAGCCCAGGCCGCCAAGGCCGACGCCGCCGCGCGCCTCGGCGAGATCGAGAATCGGGGCGCACGCAGTGCCGACACCGCGCCTGCGGTCCTGTCGAGCCCGACCATCGTATCCCTGAAGCAGCAGTTGAGCGGCGTCTCCGCGCAGCTCGCCAACCAGAGCACGCTGCTCGGCGCCAACCACCCGGCCATCCGGGCGCTGACGACCGAGCGCGCGAACCTGCGCGAGCGCATCGATCAAGAGATCCGGAACGTCGCCCAGGGCTTGCGCAAGTCCTACGAGGCCTCGAACGCCCTGGCGCAGTCGCTGCGCGCCCAGCTCGAAACCGCCAAGACGGAGGCCGCTGCGGCGATGGACGACGAGGCCTCGATCGAGGGGATGGTGCGCAACGCGGAGATCCAGCGCAACCGGTACGCCGACCTCGTGAAGCGCGCCGGTGAGCTGGAGACCGAGCGGCGCATCCTGACCGGCAGCACCCGGCTCGTGAGCCTCGCCGAGCTGCCGCAGGAGCCGTTCTCGCCGAAGCCCGTGCCGTTCCTGGCCGGCGGTATCGTGCTCGCGGGCGTATTGGCGGCGGCGGCGGCCCTCCTGCGCGACTACACCGATCAGCGGGTCCGCAATCCAGGGCCACTCATGGCCGGCACCGGTGCCCCGGTCTTCGCCCAGCTGCCGACCCTCGACACCCCCGGTCTCGTCGGGCGCCTGTCCGACCGGCGCCGGGAACTCGCTCTGCCCGAAGCCCTGGAGCGGGCCCGTTTCAATCCGGTGATGCAGACGGTGCTGCGCAATCTGCACGCGCATCTCGTCCTGGCGGGCGGTAGCGCATCGCGCCTCGTCCTGGTCACCTCGGCCAAGCCGCGCGAAGGAAAATCCTTCACGGCCTTCGCGCTCGCGGCAATCGGCGCCGCGAGCGGACGGCGGGTGCTCGTGATCGAATGCGACCTGCGCCGGCCGAACTTCGACGCCTCGCTCGGGCTCGGGCGTGGGCCAGGGCTCGTCGGGGTGCTGCGGGGCGAGGCCACGGCCGCCGAGGCCGTGGTCGCGACGGGCCGGTACGACGTGATCCCGGCGGGGATGCCGACCTCGGATTCGACCGACCTGCTGATGAGCGAGCGCATGGTCGACTTCCTGCGCTGGACGCGTCGCTACGACCTCGTGCTGCTCGACAGCCCGCCGACCAGCCTGCTGATGGACGCATCGATGCTCGCCCGCCACGTGGACGGCGTCCTGTGCTGCGCCCGCTACGGCCGCTCGCAGATCTCCGACATCGTCGAGACCGTCACGAATCTCCGGCAGGCCGGCGGCAATGTGCTCGGGATCGCGATGACCATGGTCAAGTCAGGCCGTCAGCCGACCTACGACGTGATGCGTCTGCCCCAGCCGCGCACCGCCGAGGCCGCGTGATGACCGGGGCACTGTCGATCGACGGGCTGTCCGTCCAGGGCGCAGAGGCCGGGCAGCAGGCCCGGCCCCGGGTCCTGTTCGTGTCCCACACCGGAACGATGTCCGGGGCCGAACTCGTCCTGCGCGATGCCGTGCGCCCCTGGGCCGGTTCCACGGCGTTCCTGTTCGAGGACGGCGCGCTGGCCGAGGCCCTGCGCGGCGCGGGGATCGAGATCCGCCTCGCCCGGCGGGGAACAAGCCTGTCGGGCCTGCGCCGGGACGCCTCGGTCCTGAGGGCGCTACCGAAGCTCGGGCGGCTCGCCGGCCTCGCGCTGGAGCTTGCCCGCGCGGCCCGCACCTCCGACGTCGTCTACGCCAACTCGCAGAAGGCCTTCCTGCTCTCGGCGATCCCGGCGCGACTCGTCGGCCGGCCGATCATCTGGCACCTGCACGACATCCTCGACGACGCCCATTTCGGCCGAACCCAACGCGTCGTGCAGGCGCGGCTGGCCAACCTGTGCGCCGCCCGCGTCGTCGTGCCCTCGCGCGCCGCCGCGGACGCGTTCATCGCAGCCTGCGGACACGCATCCCGCGTGACCGTCGTGCCGAACGGGCTCGATCTCGAACTCGATACCCGATCCCCGGCGGCCCTGCGTGCGGAACTCGGCCTGCCGGCCGGCCCCCTGATCGGGGTGTTCAGCCGTCTGGCACCCTGGAAGGGGCAGGACGTGGTGATCGAGGCGCTGGCGCGCCTTCCGGACCTGCGCTGCATCGTGGTCGGTACGGCCCTGTTCGGCGAGGATGCTTACGCGGCCGGATTGCGCGCGCAGGCGGAACACCTCGGCGTCGCCGACCGGGTGCTGTTCCTTGGCCAGCGCGCCGACGTCCCCCGGCTGATGCAGGCCGTCGACGCGGTGGTGCACCCCTCGGTCGATCCCGAGCCCTTCGGCCGGACGCTCGTGGAGGCGATGCTGGCCGGCGTGCCGGTGATCGCCACCGACGCGGGCGCCTCGGCGGAGATACTCGACGGGGGCGCGGCCGGCACCCTCGTGCCACCGCGCCGGCCCGATCGTCTCGCGACGGCCCTCGCCGAGCTCTTCGCCGATCCGGACGCTTTCGCCCCGCGCACCCGCCTTGCAAGGGACCGCGCGCTCACCCGCTACGGCGCGGCCGGCATGCAGCAGGCCCTGTCCGACCTCATCCTCGAAGTCACCGCCCGCGCCTGACGGGCCAGCCTCATCCACGAACGGAGTTGCCGGAACCGCCATGCCGCGCGTCCTCGTGAACATGCCGACCCAGTTCGGCGGACGTCCCTCGGGCGTCGCCCTCGTGGCCTTCCGGGTGATCGCCGGGTTGCTCGACCGCGGCGCCTTCGCGGTCGTGCTGCGCTCACCCTGGACCCGGGACCAGCTCCCCCTGGAGATCCGCGACCGGATCGAGGTCGTGACCGTGCCGCGGCCCCGCGTGATGCTGTTCGACGTCGTGCGGCAGGCCCTGGCCGTTCCGAAGCTGTGCCGCGCCCTGAAGATCGACCTGGTGCTGAACGCCGATCCCTACGGCGCGGCCTTCGGCGGTCGCGCACGGGTCAGCGTCGTCCACGATCTCTACTTCCGGACGATGCCGGGCCGGAGCCGCTCGCGGGAGGCCCTGACCACCGATCCGATCTTCCGCTTCGTCCTGGCCAACAGCGCCCGGGTGATCACGGTCTCGGACTCAACCAAGACCGACCTCTGCCGCTTCTACCCGTTCGTCCGGGATCGGACGCAGACCGTCCATTCGGCCGCGATGCTCGACCCCGACGCGGAAGATCCGTCCCCCGAGCTACCGGCGGGGCCGTACGTGCTGGCGGTCGGCAACGCCATGTACAACAAGAATTTTTCCGCGCTCGCACGTGCGGTCGCCGCCCTCGGCCTTCCGGGGATCGGCATCGTCCACGTCGGCGAGGATCCGGACGAGGCGATCGCCACGGCCCTCGACGGCGCCCCGGTCCGGCTGACACGGCTCTCGCGGATCGGAGAGGGTCGCTTGGCATCGCTCTATCGGAACGCCCTCTGCCTGTGCGTGCCGTCCTTCTCGGAGGGGTTCTGCCTGCCGGTCCTCGAAGCGCAGGCGCTGGGCTGCCCGGTCGTCTGCTCGGACCGGTCCGCGACGCCGGAGATCGCGGGCGCGGGCGCGCTGACCTTTGACCCCGACGACGCCGATGCCCTCGCCGCCTGCCTGCGCCGCCTCCTCGACGAGCCGGGCCTGCGCGGCGCGCTGATCGCCCGCGGACACGACAACGCGCGCCGTTACGATTGGGCCGAGACGGCCCGTCGCTACGAGGCCCTGATGCTGGACGCGCTCCGCGACACCGCGCGCGACAGACCCACGCAGGAGGTGCCCCATGCGCATCCTGCACCTTAGCTCGCTCTACCCGCCCGAGCAGGTCGGCGGCGCCGAACTGATGGTGGAGACCCTGGCCCGGACGCAGGCGGGCCTCGGCCACGCCGTCGCGGTCGCCTGCACGGCCCGGCAGGAGGCCGCCCCGGTCGTTCAGGACGGCGTCACGGTCTACCGGACCGGGTACGGCACGCCGTTCCACATCCTCGACTGGCCGGAGCACGGGCGGCTCGACCGCCTGCGCTACAAGCTCGCGACCCAGTGGAATCCGACCTCTCTGGCCCGGATGGCCGCGGCGGTCCGCGCGTTCGAACCGGACGTCGTGAACACGCACTCGATCTCCGAGCTGCCGCCGACGCTTTGGCCGATGCTGGCACAGCTCGGTGTGCCGGTGGTGCACACGCTGCACGACTTCACCAGCCTCTGCACCAACGGCGCGATGGCGCGGCACGGGAAGGCCTGCGCCGGCCAGCACCTCAAGTGCCGGATCTACGCGGAGCCGCATCGACGCTGCCAGCGCGCGATATCGGCCGTGGCCGCCGTCGGAACGGACCTTCTGGCGCGGCATCTCGCGGCCGGCTTCTTCGGTGCGGTGCCGGACGGCCTGCGCCGGGTGATCTGGAATCCGATCCCGTCGCGCCCCCACGCGGCGCGGCGGACGCGGCCCCCGGGCGAGCCGGTGCGGTTCGGCTATCTCGGCCGGATCGAGGCGTCCAAGGGCGTCGACATCCTGCTCGCGGCCTGTCGGAGGCTGCCGCCGCAGGGCTGGAGCCTGACCGTTGCCGGCCGCGCTGCGGACGGCCTCGACCGCTACCGCGCGCTGACCGAGGGGCTGCCCGTCTCGTTCGCGGGCTTCGCCGAGCGCGACGCCTTCCTCGACGGCATCGACTGCTTGGTGGTCCCGCCGATCTGGCCCGAGCCCTTCGGCCGCACCGTGGCGGAAGCCTACGGAAGCGGCGTCCCGGTGATCGGAACCGCCATCGGCGGCATCGGCGAGCAGATCGGACCCGGTCCCTGGCTGGTGCCGCCCGGGGATGATGCCGCGCTCGCATCCGCCATGGCCCGGATCGTCGCCGAGCCGCGCCGACTCGCGGAGGGCCTGTCCCGCGCCGATGCGATCCGCGCCGGGACCGACCCAGCCGCGGTGGCATCCGCCTACCTCGACCTGTACGCGGCGACCCGCGACGCCGCGCAACCCAAGCCGCTCGCAACGCACCGACGCGTGCGACACGGCGCGACCGGCCCCCTCTCCCGTGCGGGAGAGGGTTGGGGTGAGGGACGAGAACTCTCCGAACAGGGCGCGCCATCGACGCACCGACAGGGCGCGTCCCGTCCTGAAAGTTCTCGATCCTCACCCTGTCCCTCTCCCGCACGGGAGAGGGGACCCGCGCTTCATCCGGCCGCCACCGCGCCCCACACGATGTGTGAACCCGATGGCCGCACGGGGAACAGTGAATCCGGTAGCCCCGCACGCGCGGAGCGCCCGCAGCTCAGCGAGTGCCGCCCATGATCACCCCGACCCTCTCCCAAGCCTATGCCCGGGCCCTGCCCGAGGCCCCGACCCCGACCGCCCGCGAACGGGCGCCGGACGCCGCGTCCCTGCGCGCCGCGACCGGCCCGCTGCGGATCCTGCACCTCAGCGCCCTCTACCCGCCCTACATCGTCGGCGGCGCCGAGCGCTCGGTCGAGCACCTCGCCGAGGAGCTGGTCGCGGCGGGCCACACGGTGGCGGCGGCCTGCATCGCCCGGGAGCCGGAGCCGAAGAGCGTCCGCGGCGGCGTCACCGTCTACCGCATGGCGCACCACAACGATTTCTGGCTGGAGGACTGGCCCAAGGCGAGCCGATTCGGCCGCGCCTGGGCGAAGCTCAAGCAGCAGTGGAATTTTGCCATCGCAGCCGAGTTCGGCCGGGTCCTCGACGATTTCCGCCCCGACATCGTCAACACGCACTCGCTGCTCGACGTCTCGACTCTGGTCTGGCGCGAGGCGGCCAAGCGCGGGATCCCGATCGTCCACACGGTCTGCGAGTACGATCTGATCTGCGGCAACGCCGCCATGTTCAAGAACGGCAAGCCCTGCGATCGCTGGCACCTCGGCTGCAAGGTGGTCAATGCCGGCAAGCAGATCACCAACCGTTCCGTGGACGCGGTCGTCAGCGTCGGGACGGAGATCCTGAAGACCCACGTCAATCACGGCCTGTTCACGCATCTGGCGCCGGAACGCCGCCGGGTCATTTTCTACTCCTGCACCGTCCCGGAGGGTGATCCGGAGGCGCGCCGCACGATCGACCGGACCGGCAAGCCGATGACCTTCGGCTATCTCGGCCGGATCAACACCGAGAAGGGCGTCGGCACGCTGATCGACGCCTTCAAGCGGATCGGCCCCGGCAACTGGCGCTGCCTCGTGGCCGGGCATGCGATGGACGACTCGATCGAGCGCTTCAAGGCACAGGCCGAGGGCCTGCCGGTGGCGTTCGTCGGCTGGGCCAAGCCCGCCGATTTCCTGAGCGAGATCGATGTGCTCGTCGTGCCCTCGTTCTGGGCGGAGCCGTCACCGCGGACGATCTACGAGGCCTACACGATGGGCGTGCCGGTGATCGGCGCGGCCTCGGGCGGGATCCCCGAGCTGATCGGCGAGGACAATGCCGATTGGCTGTTCACGCCCGGCGACGATGCCGACCTCGCCGCGCGCCTGTCGGCCGTGATCGCCCGCGGCCGGGGCGACCTGCCGGACGAGCGCAGCTTTCAGCACGTCATCCAGGAATCGACCTCGGAGCGCGTCGCCGAGAAGTACATCGACCTCTACGCCGAGCTCGTGGCCGAGCGTCGGGCGGCCCGGTCGTGACCGCCGGCACGCCGACGCTCACCGAGGCCGCCGCAGCGGCCGATGCCTCCGATTTCGTGCCGGGCCCGACCGGCGCGGAGGTGACCGGACGGTCCTTCGCGGCGGCGCGTTGGGTGGCGCTCGCCTCCGTGGGCAACGTCGTGCTGAGCTTCGGCGTGTTCCTCGTGCTCGCGCGGCTCATCGCCCCGGCCGAGTTCGGGATGGTGGCGATCGCGGTCGTGTTCATCGACATCCTGCAGATCGTGGCGCGCTGCGGCCTGCCGGACGCGGTCGTCCAGCGGGCCGATCTCGACGAGACCTTCGCCGCCACCGCGTTCTGGGTGATGCTCGGCACCGGGTTCCTCTGCGCGGTCGCACTGGCGGCCTCCGCCGGCCCGATCGCCTGGATCTTCGATATGCCGGAGCTGCGCCCGGTCCTGTCCGCCCTCTCGATCTGCTTCGTCATCACGGCCGCGGGGGCGATCCACGAAGCCCGCCTGCAGCGCAGTTTCGGCTTCCGCAAGCTCGCCCTGCGGGCGCTCGGCGCCAACCTCGCCGGCGGGGCGGTCGCCCTGGCGATGGCCTATGCCGGCTACGGCGTCTGGAGCCTCGTGGTGCAGCGCCTCGTCGCAACCACCGCCACGACGCTGCTGACCTGGGCGGCGTCGCGCTGGGTGCCGCCGCGCCGCGTCGACCTCGCGGCGGCCCGGAGCCAGATCGCCTTCGGCTCGCGGGTGTTCTGCACGTACCTGCTGCTCGTTCTCTCGATCCGCAGCCAGGAGGTCATCGCGGCCTATTTCCTGTCGGCCGCCGATATCGGCTACCTGCGACTCGCGTGGCGCTGCATCGACCTCGTGAGCCAGGTGGCGGTGATCCCGCTCACGACCGTCGGCCTGACCACCTATGCCCGGCTGCAGGACCGGCCGGACGAACTGGCGGCCGCCTTCCAGACCTTCACGGTGGCATCGTGCTTCGTGGCGGTGCCGGCCTTCCTCGGCATGGCGGCGGTCGCGCCGACGCTGATCCCGTTCCTGTTCGGCGACCAATGGCACGACGCGGCCCCGGTGCTGCGGATCCTGGCGCTCCTGGCGCCCGAATTCGTCGCGACCTCGATGCTGTGGATGATCTTCACGGCGCTCGGGCGCAACGGCACGGCGCTGCGGCTGGCCGGCGCGCAGTTCGGCCTCGGTGCGGTGGCCGCCGTGGTGACCGCGCCGCTCGGCCTCGTCGCCCTCGTCGCCGGGCACGTGGCACGCGCCTACCTGTTCACGCCGGCGATCGTGTCGGCGGTGGGCCGGATCGTGCCGGTGAGCAACCGCCAGCTTGCCCGGGCGCTCCTGCCGGTCACCGCCTGCTCCGCCGCGATGGCAGCCCTCGTGCTGCTGATCCAGGATCCGATCCATGCCGCACTCGGCGACAGGCTCGGCCTGTTCGTTGCGGTCGGCATCGGCATCCTGGCCTATGCCGGCCTCGCCCAGGTCTTCATGCGGGACACGGTCAGCTCCGCCCTCGGCTTCTTCCTGCGCCGGACCACCTGATCTCCACGCTCCGCCAACCTTTGTGCGCGAGGGTGGTGGCCGGGGATCGGCGCGCTCTGAACGGATCGGCACCATGGCGGGACAGGCGGCACCGATGGCAGCGACGATCCCGGCGGTCTCCGTCGGGTCGCAGCGCGCCGCCGTCTTCCTGCTCGGAGCGGCGCTGCAGTTCAACGTGCTGACGTCGAGCTTCGGGCTGCCGTTCCAGCGCCTGTCCGACCTGATGCCGTTCCTGCTCATCCCCTGGCTGGGGCTGCGCCGGCCCGTCATCACGGAGGCGCTCCGCAGCATCGCGCCCCTCGGTGCGGTCCTCGCCCTGGTCGGCGTCTCCATGCTCCTCAAGGCGCACAAGCAGGCAGGCGACGTCTACCTGACGCTCATCCTGCTGCTCTACGTCGTGCAGGCCTTCATCCTGCTGGTCCTGTTCCGGGATCATCGCGTCGAGGACGCCTTCTGCGCCGGCCTGCTCGCGGGCCTGCTGGCGTCCCTGGCGATCCTGCTGCTCGCATCCTCGGGGGTGCCTCTGGAACGCTTCGGCCTCGCCGTGCCGACCGATGGCCTCGACGAGGAATTGAAGCTGTTCGTCGAGGACAAGCAGGGCGGCCTCTGGGCTTCGGGCAACGAGACCGGCCATGTCTTCGCGCTGGGCGGCGTCGCGGCGCTGATCCTGAGCCTGCGCTACCGGCTCAAGGCGATCTACGTCCTCTACTTCGTCGCCCTGATGGCGAGCTTCCCGCTGACCAACAACCGGGCCGGCCTGTTCATGCCGCTCATCGTCTTCGCCCTGCTGATGCGGCGCAACCTCAAGGCTTCGATGGTCCTGGGCGTGCTCGGCGTGCTGGCGATCCTCTTGGTTGGATGGTCGCTGACGGGGGAGATCCCGCTGCCCAACGCGTTGGCGCAGGCGATCGAGAAGCGGTTCGCCGACGATCACAACGTGTCAGAAAATTTCGACGAGCGGTTCCTCTCCGGCATCACGGCTCTGCGCCTCGTCGTCGCCTATCCGTTCGGCGTCGGCGAGATCGCCCGTCGGGAGGAGCTGAAGGCGCTGACCGGCCTCGTGACCCCGCATAACGGATTCGTCTCGCTGGCCCTCCAGAACGGTATCGCCGTCGCCCTGCTGCTGATCGCCGGACTGGTGCGGATCCTGTCGGCGCCGGGGCGGTTCGGACCGTTCCTGTTCTACAGCGCCCTATTCCTCATCCCGTCGATGATGTTCGAAGAACTCTCGGTCAATCAATACTTCCTGTTCTTCATGGCGTTCATTCTGGCCTCGCTCGCCCGCTCGCCCGAGGCGGTAGGCCCCCAGGCCCGGTGACGGGCCGGCGCCGGTCCGGAGCGAGTTTCACGCTCGTGAAGCGTCCAGGGGACCGGATAAGCCATGTTCTACCCGGATCTGCGAAGACGGGTCCGCTTGACGGTCGCGTCGGCGGCGGCTGTGCGGCCGTCACACCGGAGCCACGACCCCGCTTTGGCGCCGAGATAGGGGCCAGGCTGGCAACAGGCGCCGAAGCCAAGCTTCAAGGCCAAGCCTCACGCTTACGCGGTGGCGAACGAGACTCGGTTCATCCCCCATCTCCGGCAATGCCGACCATCGTTAATTGGCAGCCACGACTTAGTGAGGACTGGATTCACAGCCTTTTAGCACTTTTCGTGCTCTTGTAATGCGTCGGAGATTGGGCGCAAAACATGCCGAGCGAAACGTCGAACGCGTGGGGCCGGGGCGAGCTGTACGAGACACTGTGCCTGCTGATCATCGGCGCCGGCATCTGGTTCGTCGGCGTCAACCTCGGGACCTTCGACTCCCTCAGCAGACTCATCTCTGACTATCAGCTCAACGACCTGCTGATGCTGGCTGCCTGCATGGGCGTGGCCATGTGCGGCGCGGCCGTTCGCAAGTCGATCCTGCTGCGCCGTTTGATGCTGGAGCGCGACGCGTCGGCCGCGCAGGCCGAAGCGATCGCCCGGCACGACGGGCTCACGGGTCTCGCCAACCGGCGCCGGTTCATCGACGCGGTGGCACGGGCGCATGCTAAGGTCAGCACCGAGCCGACCGCGGCCGTCCTGCTGATCGATCTCGACCGGTTCAAGCCGGTCAACGACCTCTATAGCCATGCTGCCGGCAACGCCGTCCTGTGCGCCGTGGCCGAGCGCCTGAATCAGCTCCTGCCCGCCGGCGGCGTGGCCGCCCGGCTCGGCGGCGACGAGTTCGCCATGCTGGTTCCGGTCGAGCACGGCAGCGAAGGGCTGACGCGCCTCGCCCAGGCGGTGATCACCGCCATCTCCGAGCCGGTCTCGTGGAACCAGAACGACCTCAAGGTCGGCGCCACGGTCGGGGTCGCCATCGTGGCCGCGGAGCATGCGGATTCCGATGCGGTGCTGCACGCGGCGGATCTCGCCATGTATCAGGGCAAGAAGGACGGACGCGGCAATTATCGCTTCTTCCGCAGCACCATGGACGAGGAACTGCGTGCCCGCGCCCGGACCGAGGCGGAGCTGCGCGTCGCGATCGAGACGGGGGCGATCGAGCCCTTCTACCAGCCCGTGGTTTCGCTGCCCGGCAAGGACATCGTCGGCGTCGAGGTGCTGGCCCGGTGGCGCCATCCGGTCCGCGGCCTGATCGCGCCCTCGGAATTCATCTCCGTTGCCGAGGAGACCGGGATGATCGCCGATCTCAGCTACAACCTGATCCGCCGCGCCTGCCTCGACGCCCGAGCTTGGCCGTCCCATCTGGTCCTGGCGGTGAACATCGCGCCTCACCAGTTCCAGGACGCGTGGCTGGCCCAGCGCATCCTGGCGATCCTGACCGAGACAGGCTTCCCGCCGCAGCGGCTGGAAGTCGAGATCACGGAGAGCGCCCTGATCCAGGATCTGGAGGCGACGCGCGCGACGCTCCTGTCGCTGCGGCAGCTCGGCGTGCGCATCGCGCTGGACGATTTCGGCACCGGCTATTCGAGCCTCTACCATCTGCGCGAGCTGAAGTTCGACAAGCTGAAGATTGATCGGAGCTACGTCGACGCCATCACGATGAGCGACGAGCGCGCCAAGCTCGTCGACGCCATCATCAAGCTCGGCACCAGCCTCGGCCTCACCACGACGGCGGAGGGCATCGAGACCGATGCGAGCCTGGACTGGCTCTCGGACCAGGGCTGCCATTTCGGCCAGGGCTACCTGTTCGGTCGCGCGATGCCGAAATCCGAGATGGACGACATCCTGTGCCCGGCCAACGAGTCGTCCTACGCGCCGCCCGCAGCCGAGGAACTGGCGCGGGCGTCCTGAGCGCGGGGCAGGGCGGCGTACGGGAACGCGCTCACCGCTCGTCCCTGTAGGCCGAGCCGTCCTCGGCGCGCAGGGGCGCCACGACGAAGCGCCCGTGCTTCGGGACCGCCACGCGGTCGAAATCCGCCGCCAAGACATTCAGGGCGCGTCGCATCTCCGACCCCTGGAGAGGACGGCCGTGGCCGGTGATCACCCGCTCGGGTTCGAGGGCGGCGAGCGCCCGCACGGAGGTGCGCGCCGCGTCCCAGTCGATCGTCAGGTACATCGGCGGGCCGTGCAGCTCCGGCTCCTGAAGCGCCACCGCGTAGGCCGATTCCTGGGCCACCGTCACGAAGGCATCGCCCGCGATCAGCGTGCGATCCGCCGCGCGCCAGAGCGAGATATGCCCCGGCGCATGGCCCGGCGTATGAAGCCAGCGCCAGCCCGGCAGGGGCGGGACCGAGCCATCCTCCGGCAGGGACTTCAATCGTCCGGAGACGTCCACCGGCCGGGTCGGGTAGAGCGGCGAGAGGCGGCCGAGCAGCCCGCCTCCGACGCTCGGATCGGGCGTGGGGTAGGAGGCGCTGCCGTCGAGATAGGGCCGTTCCAGCGCGTGCGCGTAGACCGGGACATCCCATTCGGAGGCCAGATCCTCCAGCACGCCGACATGATCGAAGTGGCCGTGGGTCAGCACGATGGCGGCGGGGCGCGCACCGGCGCCGAAGCGTGCCTCGGCGGCCGACAGGATGGCGCGCTTGCCACCCATCACGCCGGCGTCGACCAAGACCCAGCCGCGATCCCCCGCGCCGGGATCGCCGACGAACACCACGTTCACGAGGACGAGGCGCCGATAGGCGACGTCGTCGGTGAGCGCGTGCGTTTCATCGTCCCGCTCGGCGTCGCGCCGCGGATCATCGGCCCTGGCTTCCGGGTCGACGGGGATTTGCTGGGCCATGGCGGCGGCTCCTGCCTCGGAGGGGAAGGGGAAAGCTGCGGGCGGAGGCCGGCAGAGCGGCGGCACCGGCTCTCGACCGGGCAACCGGCCGCCCCTATGGGTGTTCCCCCGGTTGCGACCCCGCGCAGCATCGCGCCGATCGACGGCGACCCCATATGACGGGCATCGACGCGCCGTCGTAGGTCATAGCATGGCACCGAGTCCGATCGCCCTCATCGCTTCCGCTGCTCTGATCGGCCTCGTCGCCGCCGGAACCGGGGCGATCGTCGCCCAGCAGGGCTCGCGGTTCAGCCATCCGCGCAGGGTCGGCGGGACCTTCGTCATGGCGGATCTCGACGGCAATCCGGTCAGCCAGGCCGACCTCCTCGGCAAGCCGACCGCCCTGTTCTTCGGCTTCACCCATTGTCCGGAGGTCTGCCCGACCACGCTCGCCACCCTGTCGGGGGCGCTCGGCCGGATGGGGCGGGACGCGGACAGGATCAACGTGGTGTTCGTCACCCTGGACCCGGAGCGCGACACGCCCGAGTCGCTGCGGGACTATCTCGTCTCGTTCGATCCCCGCATCCGCGGCTTCGTCGGCACGCCGGATCAGGTCGCCCGCATGGCCGATGCCTACCACGTCGCCTACCGTCGCGTGCCGACGAAGGATGGCGACTACACGATGGAGCACTCGGCCACCGTCGCGCTGTTCGACAAGACCGGCCGCATGGTCGGGGAGATCGGCTACGGCGAGGACGAGAATCGGGCGCTGTCCAAGCTGATCACCCTGGCGCTGCCCGGGCAGTGTGCCCCCGGCGGCGGCGCCGAACTCTGGTCGACGGACGGCCCCACGGGCACCTGCGGGCCGCGGAGCTGAGCTGCATCAGGGAAATTGCGCCGCCGCTCCGGGCTGGATAGAGGGCGGCATCGCCCCCGTGGCCCGGCCGAATCTCCGAGGCTCTCGCTTGATCACGCGTCGCGTCCTGACCGCCCTCGGGCTCCTGGCCCTTGCGCCGTTCCCGAAGCCCGCGCTCGCCGCCGCCGGACCGCGGCTGGGCCCGCCCGAGCCGATGGATCTCGACCGGCTGAAGGCTCTCGCCCGCAGCCTGCGCGACCGGCCCTACAGCCCGCCGCCGGAGGCGCCCGCCTCCAAGGCGCTCGACGCCCTGACGTACGGGCCGCTGCAGGAGATCCGCTACCCGCCGGCCCACGCGCTCTACGCCGACAGCGCCTATCCGGTGACCTTCTTCCACCTCGGAAACTTCTTCCGGCACCCGGTGCAGATCTACGCGCTCGAAGGCGGGCAGGCCCGCCCGGTGCTCTACAGCCACGACCTGTTCAGCTACCTGCCCGGCAACCCCGCCAAGGACGTGCCGGACGGCGCCGGCTTCGCGGGCTTCCGCTACCAGAAGTTCCCGGCCGGCCAGCCGGGCGACGACGGGGACTGGCTGGCTTTCCTCGGCGCGTCCTACTTCCGCGCCGCAGGCGACGGGGCGCAGTACGGCGCCTCGGCCCGGGGCATCGCCATCGACACGGCGCCCGGCCCGGGCAAGACCGAGGAGTTCCCGGTCTTCACCCGGTTCTACGTGAGCCCGGCCGCCGACGGGGCTGTCACGGTGCTCGCCCTGCTGGAGGGGCAGAGCCTGACCGGCGCCTACCATTTCGTCGCCCGCAAGGAGCCCCACGTCGTCATCGACGTCGCCTGCACGCTCTACATGCGCCGGAGCGTGGAGCGGTTCGGCGTGGCGCCGCTGACCTCGATGCTCTGGTACTCGGAGGGGATCAGCCGGTTCGTCGCCAGCGACTGGCGGCCGGAGGTGCACGATTCCGACGGGCTGCTGATGCAGACCGGGGCCGGGGAGCTGATCTGGCGCCCGCTCAACAACCCGCCGCGCCTGAGTGTCAGCGCCTTCGCGGACCGGTCGCCCAAGGGCTTCGGCCTGCTCCAGCGCGACCGGGTGTTCGACCACTATATCGACGACGGGTTCGAGGAGAACCGGCCGGACATCTGGGTCGAACCGCAGGGGGATTGGGGACAGGGCAGCGTGCAGCTCGTCGAAATCCCGACCCACCAGGAGACCGACGACAACATTGGCGCCATGTGGGTGCCGGCCGATCCGCCGAAGGCCGGGGACGAGCGCAGCTTCGCCTACCGTCTGCGCTGGACCGTGCAGGAACCGGTCGCGACCGATCTCGCCCGCTGCGTCGCCACGCGGGCGATGAAGGCCTCATGGCTCGCCGAGTCCGACCGCCGCCCGGGCCGGGCCAACCTCGGGCGGCAATTCGTGCTGGAATTCGAGGGCGCAGCCCTGGCAGGGCTCGATCCGGAAAAGGCCAGGGTCACGCTGACGCTCTCGCGCGGCAGCGCCGAGGAGGTCGGCGCCACCTGGGCGCCCTACGGCAAGCCGAGCCCCTGGCGGGTCTTCTTCAAGGTCTATGCCGAGGGGCCGGAGCCGGTCGAGATGCGGCTCCAGTTGAAGTCTGGCGACAGGCTGCTCTCCGAAACCTGGGCCTACCGTTACGATCCGGAGGCCCCGGGAACGGTTCTTTAGCCGACCGGCGGTGCGGGCTGCATTGCCGCACCGGGGCGGCCCCCTGTAGAAGCCGGGCACGGGCCGCGACCGCGGTCCGCCCATCGCCGCATCCGAGGCCGTCATGAACGGCGAGCGACCGCCCGGCCCGCACCTGCCCGAGACGCTGACGCGCCTGCTCCGGGCGCCCAAGAACGCGATCTGGCCGACGCCCGAGGATCGCAACCGCCTGCGCCTCGGCCGGCAGCGGCCGCGGCAGCCGAGCCGCGCGATCCTGGGTGTCTGGCTGTTGGCGATCCTCTATAATCTCGTCGGCTTCGCGATCCTCGCGACACTCTGGCGGACGATGCACTGACCCCATGATGCGATACGGCCAACTCCGCGCCTGTGCTGCGCTGTTCCCGCTCGCCCTGACCCTGGGGTCCGCGGCGGCCCAGGCGCCTGGGGACGCCCTCAATGCGGACGCGTCGACCGGCGCCGTGAAAGTCTGTTCGCCGGTTGCGATGCCGCGCTGGCGCTCGATGACCCCGGTCCCCACGACCTGGACCTTCGTCGACTGCATGGCCTTCTCGGGCGAGATGGGCGCGACCCATTTTCAGCTCGGCTGCCTTTTCGCCAACGTCACGCCCCACGCGCAGAAATACGCCTGGGGCGCCATGGTGCAGATCGAGAAGTCGGCTTTGGCGAAGGCGCAGCCGCCTGTTCCGAACTGCGGTTGGTGAACGGCCGCATCTGGCAGCCGTACCCGGCCTCCGCGGGACCGTAGGACCAGCCCGCGTCCTCCAGGGCGATTGCCCCCCAGTGACGGTCGGCCGGCACGCGGATGCGTCGACCGACAGCGCCGAAATCCGTATGCGGGAGAACAAGTGCGGTCGCGATCAGCACCGAGCCGACGGGACGGTCGATCGTTTCTCGATGCGGTCCGCACGGCGCGCAATCAGGCCCGGAGACTCTCGCCGGACGAGACCTGCCGCCGTGAGCTGACGGCCCCGTTCTGCGGCAGCAGTCGGTTCATGCGTGCAGGCGGATCGCGTGTCACGCCGTCACTGCATCCGCGATCAAACGATTTCCGCTGCAATCGAGTGGGGATAACCTCAGCGGAACGGAGCGTTCGACGCCGGAAAAACCGCGCCAAACTTCCTTAAACGAAAGCCTCTAGGGTGCCGGAGACACGGGCGGAACAGTCTGTTCCGCCACGCGCCGAGCCCCGAGACTCATGGCGGCAGCGCCCGGCCGTGCACACGCTTTGACGTTCGGCCGCGATCGGTCTACAGATGAGAAACTAACTCAAGCAAGATTCATGCCGCCACGCACTCGGCGGTGGCCGGCTAACCGCGCTGGAAGGGCATCGGGGCCTCGTATGAGTTTGGTGCAACGGCTGGAAGTGCGTCAGGGCCAGGCCCTGGTGATGACGCCGCAGCTCCTGCAAGCGATCAAACTTCTCCAACTCTCGCAGCTCGACCTCGCCGCCTATGTCGAGGCCGAACTGGAGCGAAACCCCCTCCTCGAACGGGCCGAGCCCGAGCCGACCGGCGCCGGCGAAGCAGCCGAACCGGCCTACGCCGAGGATGGAGCGGGCGACGGCTTCGAGACCGCCGAGCCCGACTCATGGCTGTCGAACGAGCTTAATCCGAGCCGCGGCGAGATCGAGGGCGATTTCGACACGCGCCTCGACAACGTCTTTCCAGACGACGCGCCGCTCCAGGCGCGGGAGATCGGCGGCGGCGACATGCTCTCGCTCACGCCGCCACCCTACGGCAGCAGCGGCGGCAGCTTCGACGCGGAGGCCCCGGATTTCGAAGCCACCCTGACGGCGGAGACCTCCCTGCGGGACTATCTCGCCGGCCAGCTCGATCTCGCCACGCGCAACCCCATGGAGCGGCTGATCGGCGGCTTCCTGATCGATGCGGTGGACGAGGCGGGATACCTGCGCGAAACGGTCGAAGGCGTGGCCGAGCGCCTCGGCGCCGAGCCCGAGACCGTGGCGCGGGTCCTGACCCTGGTACAGGCGTTCGATCCGCCCGGCGTCGCCGCCCGCGACCTGGCCGAATGTCTCACGATCCAGCTGCGCGAGCGCGACCGGTTCGACCCGGCCATGCAGGCGCTGGTCTCGCGCCTCGATCTCGTGGCCAAGCGCGATTTCGCCGGGCTGCGCCGCCTCTGCGGCGTGGACGACGAGGATCTCGTCGACATGCTGGGCGAGATCCGCCGGCTCGATCCGAAGCCCGGCCGGGCGTTCGGCTCGCACGCCGCGGAGGTGCTGATCCCCGACGTGTTCGTGCGCGCGGCGTCGGACGGCTCCTGGCTGGTCGAGCTGAACAGCGAGGCCCTGCCGCGGGTCCTCGTCAACCAGAGCTATTACGCCCGGGTGGTGCGCGGGGCGAACGCCGATGGCGACAAGGCCTTCCTGTCGGAGGCTTTGCAGAACGCCAATTGGCTGACCCGCTCCCTGGAGCAGCGCGCCCGCACGATCCTGAAGGTCGCCACCGAGATCGTCCGCCAGCAGGACGGGTTCTTCGTGTACGGCGTGACGCATCTGCGTCCGCTCAATCTGAAGACGGTGGCGGAGGCGATCGGCATGCACGAATCGACCGTCTCGCGGGTCACCTCCAACAAGGCGATCGGCACCAGCCGCGGCACGCTGGAGATGAAATACTTCTTCACCGCGGCGATCCCGGGGGCCGCCGGCGCGGCGGCTCATTCCTCGGAGGCCGTGCGCCATCGGATCAAGCAACTGGTCGACGGCGAGACGCCGAACGACGTGCTGTCCGACGATGCGCTCGTGCAGAAGCTGCGCGGCGAGGGCGTCGACATCGCCCGGCGAACCGTGGCCAAATATCGGGAATCCCTCCGGATCCCGAGTTCGATCGAACGCCGCCGGGAGCATTTCGCCCACGGCTCGGGCCACCACGCCGCCCTGGCCCTGCGCTGAGCCAACGGCCGGGCTTGCGCGGCGCGCCGGTCCGGCCCATCCGTGGCGCGCCCTGACGACGCCTGGACCCGCGATGACTCCGACCGGAACGCCCCCGCGCAGCCTCACCGCCATCGTGCTCGCGGCCGGGAAGGGCACGCGGATGCGTTCGGATCTGCCGAAGGTGCTCCACCGGATCGCCGGCCGGAGCATGCTCGGCCATGTCCTGGCCGCCGTGCAGGCGGCCGGCGCCGGGCGGATCGCCGTTGTGGCCGAGCCCGGACGCGACGATGTCGCCGCCGAGATCGCGAAGGCCGCCCCCGGCGCGCAGATCTTCCCGCAGGCCGATCGTCTGGGCACCGCCCACGCGGTGCTGGCGGCCCGCGACGTGCTCGCCGATCCCGACGACGACGTGGTCATTGCGTTCGGCGACACGCCGCTCGTCACCGCCGAGACCTTGCTGAGGCTGCGCGCGCCGCTGGCCGAGGGTGCGGCCATCGCGGTTCTGGCCTTCGAGAGCCCGTCGCCCGCTGGGTACGGGCGCGTACTGACCGAGGGTAGCCGGGTCCTGGCGATCCGCGAGGAGAAGGATGCGAGCGCGGCGGAACGGGCCGTCACCCTGTGCAATGCCGGGCTGATGGCGCTGTCCGGGCGGCATGCCCTGTCGCTGCTCACCCGCATCGGCAACGACAACGCCGCGGGCGAATACTACCTGCCGGATGCGGTGGCGCTCGCGGTGGCGGACGGCCTGTCGGTCACCGTCGTGCCGGTGGACGAGTCGGAGGCGCAGGGCGTCAACGACCGGGTGCAGCTCAGCGTCGCCGAAGCGGCGATTCAGGGCCGGCTCCGGCGCAACGCCATGCTGGGCGGCGCCACCCTGATCGCCCCTGAAACGGTGTTCCTGAGCTACGACACGATGCTCGGGCGCGACGTGATGGTGGAGCCCAACGTGGTGTTCGGCCCGGGCGTGCGGATCGGCGACAGCTGCACCGTGCGGTCCTTCGCCCATCTCACCGAGACCGAGCTGAAGGCGGGCGTCCGGATCGGGCCGTTCGTGCGCCTGCGAGGCCATGCGGTGTTGGAGACCGGCGCCGAACTCGGCAACTTCGTCGAGCTGAAGAATGCCCGGATGGGGGCCGGCGCCAAGGCGGCGCACCTGACCTATCTCGGTGACGCCGACATCGGCGCGAAGGCCAATATCGGCGCCGGCACGATCACTTGCAATTACGACGGGGTGCTCAAGCACCGCACCACGATCGGCGCCCAGGCGTTTATCGGCTCGAACGCCGCGCTGGTTGCGCCGGTGACCGTAGGGGAGGGGGCCTACGTGGCGTCCGGCTCGGTCATCACCGACGACGTTCCCGCGGACGCCATGGCGGTCGCCCGCGGCCGGCAGGCGGTGAAGCCCGGCTGGGCCAAGCTGAAGCGGGCGGCGCTGCTCGCCGAGAAGGCCTTGCGCGGGGGGCGTTGAGGCGCGGGGATCCGGGGGCTGCTCCCCAGCGGCTTGATCGTACGGCGGCCGGTTACGACCCAACCCAGCCGTCTGGACTGCTGTCGGCAATTCTCCGAAGCAGCCGTTCGTCAGATCTCCAATGGCTTCGGCTCGGGCGGAAACTGGGCTTGGCCTCTCGTGCTGAGGCGGACGCTCTACTTTTGGCCTTCAACGGCAGCCGCTGGTCGTCGAAGCATGCGCCGAAGCAGGTATCCTCAGCGCTAGCCCGCTTCGAACAGGCCGTCTTCCTTCACAGCACCAGACCAGCTTGGCAGCTATTGGCCATACCCCCTAAATAGTTTTGTCAAATTTGGTTGCCGGCAATTTGTACAACGCGCAAAATCCATTGATGCATGGCATCATGGCCAAGGTGACACGCCGAAGTGAGTGTCATCGAGTTCGGATTTATTGCAGTTCGAACATGAAACTTTCCAAGCCGAAGCTGCTTCCGACAAGTGGAGCTGAAATCCGGGGGTTAGAAAAATTTATACATGTTAGGAGGTGTTCCATGAGAGCGCTGGTTTGGCATGGCACTGAGGACATCCGCTGCGATACGGTCCCGGACCCCAAAATCGAGCATGACCGCGACGCCATCATCAAGGTCACCGCCTGCGCAATCTGCGGCTCGGACCTGCACCTCTACGACCACTTCATGCCCGGCATGGAGAAGGGCGACGTCATGGGCCACGAGTTCATGGGCGAAGTCGTCGAGACCGGCAAAGGCGTCAACGGTGCGCTCAGGAAGGGCGAGCGCATCGTCGTGCCGTTCACAATCATCTGTGGCGAGTGCGACCAGTGTAAGCGCGGCTTCTTCTCGGTCTGCGAACGCTCGAACCGCAACAAGGATATTGCCGACAAAGCCTTCGGGCACACCACCGCAGGACTGTTCGGGTACACTCATCTCACCGGCGGGTATCAGGGCGGGCAGGCCGAGTACGTCCGCGTGCCGTTTGCCGACAAGACGCACATCAAGGTGCCGGAGAACCTGAGCGACGAGCAGGTGCTGTTCCTCGGCGACATCTTTCCCACCGGCTGGCAGGCGGCGGTGCAGGCCGATATCCAGCCAACCGATACGGTCGCGATCTGGGGCGCTGGTCCCGTCGGCCAGATGACGCTGCGCTCCGCGCTGCTGCTCGGGGCGAAGCAGGTGGTCTGCATCGACAGCGTGCCCGAGCGCCTGGAGATGGCGCGCGCTGGCGGTGCGATCACAGTCGACAATAGCCAGGAAAGCACGGTCGAGCGTCTGAACGAACTCACGGGCGGCAAGGGCCCGGAGAAGTGCATCGATGCGGTCGGTATGGAGGCACATTCGCCGCGCGCGCTCGAACATGCCTACGACCGCGTCAAGCAGGCGGTGATGCTGGAGAGCGACCGCGCTTCAGTGCTGCGCGAGATGATCTACGTCTGCCGTCCCGCCGGCATCCTCTCGATCCCGGGCGTTTATGGCGGGCTCATCGACAAGGTGCCGATGGGAGCCCTCATGAACAAGGGACTGACCATCCGCACGGGGCAGACCCACGTGAACCGTTGGACCGACGACCTCGTCAAACGCATCGCCGACGGTCAGATCGACCCCTCCTTCGTCATCACTCACCGGGCCAAGCTCGAACAAGGGCCCGAGATGTACAAGACGTTCCGCGACAAGAGGGACAACTGCATCAAGGTTGTGCTCAGACCCTGAGAGGTTCGGCGGCCCGTCGCGCTACGGCGGGCCTGCTCACTTGGCCATCCCTGCTGCAGCGAGGAAATCAGCATGTCCGAGACCATGTCTCAACGCCGCCGGAGCGGCGCTCCTGATCGCTCAGAGTTGCCGAGCTATCTCGTATCAGATCCGCGCCGAAGGCCGGATCCCACAACCAGAGAACTTGCCCAAGGCTTAGGTTGGTTCTCGATCGGCCTCGGGTTGACGGAAGTGGCGTGCGGCGGCGCCATCGCACGCTGGCTCGGGATGCCGCGCTCAGCAGCAATCATCCAAGCGTACGGCGTGCGCGAGATCCTGCAAGGGGTCGGGATCTTAGGTGCAAGCGATCCAACCCCTTGGATCTCGGCACGCGTGGCCGGGGACGCGCTCGATATCGTCACGGTGCTGCCTGGGTTGGAGGGCCACAACCCCCGAAAGGACAATGTGCTGATCGCTCTGGTGGCTCTGGCCGGCGTCACCGCCGTCGATGTGATCTGTGCACGGAGCCTCTCGGACGCGCCGCTCGCTCCGTCTGAGAAAGTCCGACGCGATTATCGCCGCCGCAGCGGCTTCCGGCGTGGCGCCGAGGCGATGCGGGGCGCGGCACGTGACTTCAAACCGCCGCCCGACATCATCGGCCCAGAGGCTATGCGTCCTTGGGCGCTCACTAACGCCTGAGGTTCGCATGGAAGCGGACGTCCCCGTTGCCCGCCTTAGGCTGGAAGCGCGGGCGGAAACGACGTCCGCTTCATGGCAAAGCCGCTCAGAAGCCGACCGGCTCCAATCCACCCTTAGCGGCCATTCAGCATCCGGCTCAAGCCAACCGTGCGACCGGCCATGCGCTTGTCCGAAAAGACACCCTTCGGTTGGTTACTCAGGGAAACGGCCGACGCGCCGACAGCAGGGAGAGGCTCAAACCAACAGCGATGCCCGCGGGCACGCCTGCGCTTGACGCGCGTCGGCCCAACTGGGACACGGCCGCCGCGTTCCCGGATCCCGACCCGCACGATGCTGCTCAACCGCCTGTTTCCCGTCTGCGCCGTCCTGGCCGCGGCCGTCGCCTATGGCGCGCCGGGCGTATTCCTCCCAGTGCTCCCGCACGTCGCCGCCCTGCTGGCCGTGATCATGTTCGCCCTCGGCGTGACGCTGACGCCCGCGGATTTCGGTCGGATCCTGGCCCGGCCCGCGCCGGTCGCGGCCGGCGTCGTCGTGCATTACCTCGTGATGCCGGCTGCCGCCTGGGCCATCGCCCATGCCCTCGGGATGGGTACGGAGCTCACGACCGGCATGGTGCTGGTCGGCAGCGTCGCCAGCGGCACGAGTTCAACGCTGATGGTCTACATCGCCGGCGGCGATGTCGCCCTGTCGGTGACCATCGCCACGGCCTCGACGCTGGTGGGCCTCGTGGCGACGCCACTCCTGGTGCGCTTCTACGTCGACGCCGCCGTGCCGGTCGATGTGGCGGGGCTGCTGGCCAGCCTCGTGGAGATCGTGGCCGCACCGGTGGCCCTGGGGCTGGCGCTCAACCGACTCGCACCGCGGCTCGTCGGGCGCCTTGAGCGCGCTCTGCCCGCCGTGTCGATGGTCGCCATCCTGCTGATCATCGGCGCCGTCGTGGCCGGGAGCCGGGCGAGCATCGCCGCGGTCGGGCCGCTCGTGCTGCTGGCGGTGGTGCTGCACAACGGCGCTGGCTTGGTCTGCGGCTACTGGAGCGGGCGCCTGCTCGGCTTCGACGAGGGCACCTGCCGTACGCTGGCTCTGGAGGTCGGCATGCAGAATTCCGGCCTCGCGGCGGCCTTGGGCAAGCTCTATTTCTCGCCGCTGGCCGCCCTGCCGGGGGCGGTCTTCTCCGTGTGGCACAACCTGTCGGGCTCGGTCCTGGCCGGTTACTGGTCGAGCCGGAACCCGACCATCGCCGCACGCGGGACCACGCCCTCGTAGCGGGACCGCTGCCGCGACAGCCTCGATTCGGCCGGGGCTGGCCCTGCGCGGCCCTGATCCGGTACAAGCCACGCTCGGCTAAGGCCTGAGCGAACGGCCCGGACCTTGCGCGGCGCGTCCGCGCGCGGCCACCCGGGCGTCAAAGCGAGAGACATCCCATGTGCGGCATCGTCGGCATCGTCGGGCGCGACGCGGTGGCGGGGCAGGTGATCGAAGCCCTCCGGCGGCTCGAGTACCGCGGCTACGATTCCGCCGGCATCGCCACCCTGGAGCACGGCCGCCTGGAGCGGCGCCGGGCCTCGGGCAAGCTCGTCAACCTGGAGGCGCGTCTCGTCCAGGAGCCGCTCGCCGGCACGATCGGCATCGGCCACACCCGCTGGGCCACGCACGGCCGGCCGAACGAGACCAACGCCCATCCGCACGCCACCAAGCGGCTCGCGGTCGTGCACAACGGCATCATCGAGAACTTTCGCGAACTGAAGCAGGAGCTTGAAGCCGACGGCATCGTGTTCGAGACCGAGACCGACACCGAGGTCGTCGCCCAGCTCGTCAGCCGGAACATGGACCGGCGAATGGCACCCGTCGAGGCGGTGGCGGCCGCCCTGCCGCGGCTCCGTGGTGCCTTCGCGCTGGGCTTCATCTTCGCCGGCGAGGAGAATCTGCTGATCGGCGCCCGCCACGGCGCGCCGCTCGCGGTCGGCTTCGGCGAGGGCGAGACCTATCTCGGCTCGGACGCCCTGGCGCTCGCCCCGTTCACCGACGCCATCACGTATCTCGACGAGGGCGACTGGGCGATCCTGACCCGGAACGGCGCCGAGATCCGCGACGCGTCGGGCACCACGGTCGAGCGCCCGCGCCAGAAGATCGCCACGCAGGCCTACCGGATCGACAAGGGCGAGTATCGCCACTTCATGGCCAAGGAGATCCACGAGCAGCCCGAGGTGGTGGGCCGCACGCTGGCCCATTACGTCGACATGGCACAGGGGCGGGTGATGCTGCCCGAGCCGCTGCCCTTCGACTTCGCCAAGCTCAGCCGCATCACCATCACCGCCTGCGGCACCGCCTATTATGCGGGCCTCGTCGCCCGGTACTGGTTCGAGCAGGTGGCGCGGCTGCCGGTCGATATCGACGTCGCCTCGGAGGCCCGCTACCGCGAGGCGCCCCTGGAGCGGGACGGGCTGACTCTGGTGATCTCGCAATCGGGCGAGACCGCCGACACGCTGGCGTCGCTGCGCTACGCGAAATCCCAGGGCCAGCACACGCTGAGCGTGGTCAACGTGCCGACCTCGACCATCGCACGGGAATCCTCCGTCGTGATGCCGACGCTGGCCGGGCCGGAGATCGGCGTCGCTTCAACGAAGGCGTTCTCCTGCCAGCTCACGGTCCTGCTCTGCCTCGCCATCGCGGCCGGCCGGGCACGCGGCACCCTCGACGCGGCGGGCGAGCGGCGCTTGGTCGACGCTCTGATCAAGGCGCCGGGCCTGATGGCGGAGGCGCTGACCCAGGAGAGCGCGATCGAAGGTCTCGCCCGCGAGGTCGCGAAGGCGCGGGACGTGCTCTATCTCGGTCGCGGAACCAGCTACCCGATGGCGCTGGAAGGCGCGCTGAAGCTCAAGGAGATCAGCTACATCCACGCCGAGGGCTATGCGGCGGGCGAGCTGAAGCATGGGCCGATCGCACTGATCGACGAGAGCGTGCCGGTGATCGTGATCGCGCCGCACGACGCGGTGTTCGAGAAAACGGTCTCGAATATGCAGGAGGTCGCCGCCCGCGGCGGCCGGATCGTCTTGATCGGCGACGCCAAGGGCGCGGCGGAGCACGGGCTGGAGACGATGGCGACTTTCACCATGCCGGCGCTCGACGCCACGGTGGCGCCGATCGTCTACGCGGTGCCGATCCAGCTGCTCGCCTACCACACGGCGGTGTTCATGGGGAAAGACGTGGACCAGCCGCGGAATCTGGCCAAGTCGGTAACGGTGGAATAGCCGCGCCTTCGCGCACGCCCTGTTGTGTCCGGCGAATGAAGTTGGGTGAAAAAATAAAGTCGGGTGAAATAATTAGTCGAGTGAAACATGCGAGTAAATAAAGTCGGGTGAAACTGAACCTCTCACAGGGGGCGTCGGCATAGGGCCATTATATCGCCCCCAAAAAGCCGCGCCCCAATCCTGTCCCATGGGTACCAAACGCCCAACGCAAAGCCGTCTGGCTCGATCACCGGCCGGCGTTTCCAGGCGATTCTGGCTGCAGTGACGTTGTCGGAGGAACCTTGGGTGGGTCTGGTGACGGAAATGGCGGTGCTGCGCTAGGAGCCGGGCTTGGCTGAGGTGCCGCCGACTTTTCTTGAAGCTTGTCCGGCACGCCTAGTGTCGGATTTCTTTGGGCAGGCGTCGCGGCCGCCGGGACTGGGGTCGCTGCCGACGCCGAAAGCTCACCCGACCAACAGCTCATGTACGGAACGTTGGTCACTCGATACGCGACGAACGTGGCTACCGCTGCGCCGACGACTGCGAGCACTCCAACAAACCCCAGAAACCGCCGCTGCCATTTTATGCGACCGGCAAGGGTGACGAAGATCGTATCGAACTGATCGCTGACTGCCGCAAAGTCCCGTTGGAACTTGGTTTTTTGGCGCGCGATATCGTCGGAGATGGACGCGAGGGTCGCCCACTGATTTCCGATGGCGATCGCCAAGAGCGCGACGAAGATCCACGCCCCTACGACGACGGCGAAGTTGGTCCAGAACTCGACGCCGCAGGCCGATGCGACTTTCAGCTGCGAGGCGACGATAACAGTCGCGACGGGGATGCCGAGCAATTGGGTTTGGATATCGATGATCGTTTTGTGGATCTTGTTGAGATAATCGATGCGCGCGGCTTCGATCTCGTTGCGGATCTTCGAGTAGGAGAAGCTGGACGCGAACAGCTTGTAGCCGTTGCGGACCTCCTCGTTCACCGCGCCGAGGTTCGCGATGAGGTGTCGAAATCGACCGACAACCGGCTGAGACGCACAGATGCCGATGACCGCTTCGGCGAGGATCGCGAGTTTCTGATCTCTGTGAATTTCGTCGGCGCAGGCATTGAGAATGGCGTCGGCGTCGGAGACGCTCACACGGTCCAAGTCGGCGGCCGTATACGCCAGCGGAACGCTGAACTTGCCATCCTTGATGAAGATCAATTCCCTTTTGGATTGATCGACATAAGCCGCCGCTTCGCCGACGAGCTTCGTGACCTCAAGGACCTTGCGATAGGTCCCCAAGCGCTCGGGGCAGGGGGCGATGTCCGGAGTGATACCGCCGTCGATGACGAAATAAGCGCGTGGCTCTTTGACCCGCGCATCCGGCGTATCCAACAATCCGTCGAAGTCACGAACCAGGGGCCCGAGCGCAGTCCGCGGGGGGCCAACGCGGACTGATACGATTTGGCCAACGCGAAGCGCGTCGACGTCCTCAACCACAGCGATGTCCGCATCGGCGGCGACATCCTGGTCATCTTCGATGAGTTGGATGACCTCCAGGACTTCGGAGGTCGCAATCGACAGCCTTCCCTGATCGCTGTTCTGATCGAAGGCGATATGACGATACAGCAGGGTCAGCTGGTCGAACGTGATCCTAGCCATCTTGGCTGTACTCGGCACGCAACTGCGCTTTGAGATCCTCTGGCAGGCCCGACAACGTGAGGGTGTTGTCCTCAGCGTTGAACCGCACGTTTCCGCGGGTGATCGCGTCTCGGTTGAACTCGATGCTCCAGGTTGGAGTCTTGCCCTTGAATTTGACGAGCGATCCGAGGGCTCGGCGATCGGGCACGAACCCATCGTTGAGGCGAAGATCCGGATTGGCCAGAGCCGTCATGAGCCTCTCGGGATCCTGCGGGCTCAATTCGTTGGCGAGAGCCTCGAAGCTGAGTTCCTCCTGGGCCTTGGCCGACCGCTCGCAGATGGCTTTTGCGCGGGCGAGGAAGTCATCCTTGACCGACGTGTCCATAGCTTCATCGGTGGCGAACGCCATCAAGGCCTGGACGAGATCGGTCGTGTCACGTCGGTTCTCGACCGTGAGATCACAGCCAAGGAACTCCTTGAAGTACTCGGAGACTTCCCGCTTGCCCTTCAGGAAGCCGATGTAGCGCTCCTCGCCACTGTCCCAGCCGGTCATGTTGATGCGGCCCGCGAACCGAAATCCATCCATGTCGAGGTGGCGGACATCGCGAACATCGAGGTCGCTCGTCATCGACGCCCCGAGCTTCTCGTTGACGATCGCGATGAGGAGGTACTGCCGTTCTTCGCGCTCGAATTGGGCGAAGAAGACGTGGCCACCTGTGGCCGCGCCCTTGTAGCCAGCCTGAGCTTTGAGCGTTTCCATCATCTTGTGCGTCAACGTCGTGAAATCGCTGGGCTTGACGTCCAGGTAGGCGCGAAGATGCTTTTTGGTGGGTAGACGATCTTCATCGACCGCGAATTTGCCGTAAGATTTGGAGGTTCGCTTGGCGTAGAGATTAGTCAGGTCGTCGATCACGCGTTGCATGGTCTGAGTAACTTTCAGATCGCTTTTCCCGTGTTTTACGACGAAAGCCCCCTGGGTTTTGGTCAGGTCGTGGATCGCGACGCGGATAATGGTGTTTGTCACCTGTCCTCCCGGCGGCGAATGCGACGACCTCAGGTGTCGTTCACTGCGGCCGAGATTGGCTGGGCGCAAGGACGCTGACAACCCAGACGATACGATCGAGCCCCTGTCTCTCGCTTCTCCCACGTCCAACTCGAACGTGCAGGCGCTGGACCCGCGTTCACGTGACCTCCTATTTACACCTTGAACAAAACAAGAACAAGCGTCGCTTGGCAACTGCGCGCCTGCTACGTAGAGGCGCAGAAGTCTCCTCTGCTGATTGCCAATGCGGATTTTGCAGACGGCGCGTTCCCGGGCCTCAGACTGCGAGGGGGTCGATCGATTTGGCCGTGTCGTCGCGCGCTGATCGAGTACCGAAACCGGTGGCTAAGTCGCAGCATATACTCGGCATTCGCGCTAGACGCTGATGCATTCATCCCCGTTATCCACACCCCCCTTGATCGGGGCCGGCCTCGAGCAGCGTCCGACCTTGATGTAGAACAGAAAGTGAACAGAATGCGCGAAGCCCTCGGCTCCTTCGCATTGGCTGAGAGAGGTCATTCGCGTTCACGGAGGCGGCACAGCGGCGATGAGTGCTATCTGCGAAGTCTGTGGCCGCCGACATATTATCATGGCCAATCCGAGGTTGTGCCTCGCCTGCGCGGTCGGCCTCACTCATCGGTGCCCGGGATGCCAGGAGGTCGTACCCGGATCCGGGAATGCTCCCTATTACCCCTGCACTCGCCGTCGTCTTGCCTGGCTGGCGATCGGGGCGGAAGCCCGAACGATCTCCCACCCGTGGCTCGCCGAATTATTCAGGGCGTTCTGCAAGAGCGGAAGCATCCCGCTTGAGGCTAAGATCGCGGACGATCGGATCGCCCGCGCAGCCGCCGCCTGCCGTCGCATCGCGCTTCACGTTACAGATCCCACGGACCTCGCGATGGAGAGGCAGCCAAGCTGATGCTGTCAGATTGCTCTCCAAGCTGTCGTAGAATGTTGATGCGATCGCGCGGCGCGACCTGCGTTGCACGCGCTGCCCAGATCGATCGGGCCGTCGAGCAGCGAGGCTCGGCAAGTACAAACGATCTCGTGATCAGATTTAGTGTAGAGTGCGGGTTTTCATCTAAAAGTCTTGATCGATCTCGGACTGCTATCAGTACATGGGTCGATGACTTCGTGCTTACTGCGATAGAAAAGCGTTCATGTGGTCCACATACGTGCGGGTTGATCGCCTCAATCGCCGGGTCTAATGTGGCTTGTATCAGGAAGTCCCTGTGCCAGCGGCACGGATATGGGATTGCGACAGGTGTCTTGAATGACTTGAACCCTCTGGCAACGTCCGCCTTTGATCCTGAGTCAAGGAACAGGGACTGTTTATCGCTAAAACCAGTCACTGGATATATCTCCACCTTCCATGATCGATAGTGCCGGCCCAACTGGAAGGTAATGTTCAGCCGATTATTGCTTAAAAAAACGCCTGAATGGCATCGCGCATTAATCTCCGGAAGCCGTATTCATGGGCTCGGGGATG
>NZ_JALNUM010000035.1:0-49345 GCF_026540795.1 Methylobacterium sp. GC_Met_2 | reverse complement strand
CAACTCCTCCCCGCAAGGGGGAGGAGAGATCCGCGCGTCTGATCCTCAGGCCGCCGCCGGCTGCCCCTCCGGCTCCAGGTAATCCTGCACCGGCTGCGCGGGCCCGCTCCGCATCAGCACGTAGAGGAACGGCACCAGCAGCAGCGTCGCCGGCGTCGCGAAGGCGATGCCGCCCATCACAGCCCGCGCGAGCGCCGCGTTCTGCTCGCCGCCCTCGCCCGTGCCGAGCGCCATCGGGATCAGCCCGAAGAACATCGCCGAGGCGGTCATCAGCACCGGCCGCAGCCGGGTCTCGCCCGCGGTGATCGCCGCCTCCTGGGCGCTGCAGTTCGTCGCCTCCCGGTGCTCCTTGGCGAAGGTCACGAGCAGAATCGAGTTCGCCGAGGCGATGCCCACCGACATGATCGCCCCGAAGATCGACGGGATCGAGAACGCGGTGCCGGTGATGAACAGCGCGAAGGTGATGCCGCAGAACGCCATGGGCAGCGCCGCGATCACCACGAAGGGGTCGCCCCAGCTCTGATAGTTCACCGCCATCAGCAGATAGACGGCGATCAGCGCGATGCCGAGGCCGATCTCCAGGCGGAAGAAGGCCGAGCGCATGTTCTCGATCTGGCCGCGGACCGCGATCTTGTCGGGCGCCTCCAGGTTCTTCTGCTCGTCCTGCACGACCGCGTCGATGTCGCGCGCCACCGAGCCGAGGTCACGGTCCTGCACAGCGGCGAAGATGTCGAAGGTCGGCTGGATGTTGACGTGGCTGATCATGGTCTGCGTCGGCATCCGGCGCAGATCCGCGAGGCTGGAGAGCAGCGTCAGCACGCCGGGGCCGGAGCCCGAGGTCGCGGCCGCGCGGACGAACATCGGCGTGTTGCGCAGGTCGGTCAGCGAGCTGTTGCGGTACTCGGGCGTCTGCACCCAGAGCTGATAGGGGATGCCGGTCTTCGGATCGGGCCAGAAGTTCGGCGTCACCTGATAGCTGCCCGACAGCGAGATGTTCATGTTCTGCGCCACCTGCTGCTCGGTGAGCCCGAGTTCGGAGGCGAGGCGCCGGTCGACGTCGACGTAGAATTGCGGCTCGTTGACGATCTGCTGCAGATGGACGTCGACGAGGCCCTTGGTGTGCTTCAGCCGCTGCACGATACGCTGGGCGACCTCCAGATCCTTCTCCTTGTGCCGGCCGGAGACCTGCACGTCGATCGGCGTGATGACGCCGAAATTCAGGATCTGGGTGATCATGTCGGCGGGCTGGAAATACACGGTCACGTCGGGGAAGCGCTTCATCAGCACGTCCCGCAGGCGTTTCGTGTAGCCGGCCACTGAGCCGTGGCCCTCCTTGAGGCTGATGAGCATCTGCCCGTCGTTGTAGGAGACGAACGAGCCGTCCGAGAACGCGAAGTTGTAGTTGTTCGAGGGCAGGCCGATGTTCTGGAGGATCTGGTCGACCTCGGCCGGCGGGATGATCGCGCGGACCGTATCCTCGACCTCGGCGAAGACCTGCCGGGTGGTCTCGATGCGCATGCCGGTGCGGGTGCGCAGATGCAGGGTCATCTGGCTCGCCTCGATCTGCGGGAAGTAATCCTGCCCGACGAAGACGAACAGCACGCCAGTCATCCCGAGTACGACGCCGACGACGCCCAGGGTGACGATCCGGTGGCGCAAAACCGCGTGCAGCAGGCCGACATAGCCCCGGTGGAACCGGGTGAAGCCGCGCTCGAAGTGGCCATGGACCCAGCCGGCAAGCCGCATGACCGGCGCACCGATGAGACCGACGGCGCGGGCGATGCGGCCCCGCCGGGGTGGCTCCTGCTGGTCCCGGTCCTTGGCGTGCTTCTGCCGGTATTCCGGCGCCACGATCACGTCGATCAGCAGCGGCACCAAGGTGCGCGACAGCAGGTAGGAGGTCAGCATCGCGAACACGACCGCCAGCGCCTGCGGCGTGAACAGGTACTTTGGCGTGTCGGTGAGCGCGAACACCGCCGTGAAGGCCGCGCAGATCGCGAGCGTCGAGATCAACGCCGGCTTGGCGATGCCGGCGGCGCCATGGACCACGCTCTCGCGGAACTCCTCGCCCTCCTCGAACAGCCGGTAGGTGTTCTCGATCGCCACCGTGGCGTCGTCCACGAGGATGCCGACCGCGAGCGCCAGCCCGCCCAGCGTCATGACGTTGATGGTCTCGCCGAGCGCCGCCAGCACGGCGAGCGAGGTCATCACGCAGAGCGGGATCGAGATCAGCACGATGATCGTCGAACGCCAGGAGCCGAGGAACAGCAGGATCGCGAGCCCGGTCAGGGCCGCCGCGGTCAGCGCCTCGTGCAGCACGCCCTCAATGGCGTTTGAGACGAAGACCGACTGGTCGAACAGCTGCTTGATCGACAGCCCCTCGGGCGCCGCCGCGCGGATCGTCGGCATCGCCGCCTTGACGTTGTTGACGACGTTCAGCGTCGAGGCGGTGCCGTTCTTGATGATCTGCATCAGCACGGCCTGCTGGCCGTCGGCGCTCACCACGTTGACCTGCGGCGGGCCGCCGTCGCGGACATAGGCCACGTCGCGCATCAGCACGGGCTGGCCGGCCACCACCTTGATCGGCGCGAGGTTGAGGGTCTCGATCGAGGGAGGGGTGGCGTTGAGTTGGACTGGGTATTGTTGCTCGCCGATCTTGGCGAGGCCGGACGGCACCGTCAGGTTCTGGGCCGTCATGGCGTTGGTGACGTCGAGCGGCGTCAGGCCGAGCGCCTGCAGGGCGTTGAGGTCGAGATCGACCATGATCTGCCGCGGCGCGCCGCCGAAGGGCGACGGCAACGTCGAGCCCGGCACCTGCGCCAGCGTCTGGCGGATCCGGTACTGGGCGTAATCGTAGACCTCGTTGAGGCTCTGTTTGGCCGAGGTCAGGGCGAGCTGGATCACCGGCACCGAGGAGGCGGAGTAGCGCACGATCACCGGCGGCTGCGTGCCGGTGGGCATCACGGCGCGGATCGAGTTGGTCGAGGACACCACCTGGGCGATCGCGAGGTCGATGCTGACGGTCGGGTCGAAGTAGATGCGCTGCACCGCCGTGCCCTGGAGCGTGGTCGACTCCATGCGGCGGATGTTGTTGACGTTGTTGGAGATGCCGTATTCGGCATAGGTGGTGATGCGCTGTTCCATCTCCGGCGCCGACAGGCCGGTATAGGTCCAGACCACCACGACGACCGGGATGTCGACGACCGGCAGCACGTCCTTGGGGGTGACGACGATGGCGCCGATGCCGCCCAGCATCATCAGCACCGCGAGCACGTAGGTCGTGATCCGGAACTTGAGGGCGTAGAGGACGAGGCCCATGCGGTCTCCGCCGGCCGGCGCGGGGCCGGCAACTCCGCGTTGTGTACCGGCTAGCCGTTACACCCGGACTGTTTCGCTATCACGTCCGGACAGGCAAGGGACGGGCCGCGTCGCCGCAGGGTTGCGGTGGCGCGCGCGGGAACGCCGAGTGGCGCTATCTTGCCGGCATGGGCCCGCAGATCGCCTTCAGCGCCGTCCAGTCCGGCGAGTCGAGGAGGGGTGCCCGCGCGCCGGACGGGGCTGTCGCGAGCAACCGCATCACCGCGGCACGGTCCCGGGTAAAGGGATGGGTGCGCAAGTAAGCCGGATCCCCACCGCTATCGGCCGCGATCCGCTCCAGAATGGTGGCCACGGCCGCCCCGTCGCCGCCCGCCCGGGCGAGGGCCGCGACCGCATAGCCATCGGCTGCACGCTCGGCCTCCCGGCTGTGACGGGCCGACGACACGGTCCGCCCGAGCGCCACCACGACGGCCGAGCCGGTCACGTCGCCCGTCAGATAGCCGCGCACGAAGGCGAAGCCGGAATTGCGGATCAGCCCCCGGGTCGCGGTCGCGAAGACCAGGATGCACCAGCCGGAGGCCCGTGCCGCGTAGGCGAGTCCCGATCCGTCCTGGCCCAGGCGGATGCCGCGCCACAAGGTGCGGGAGACTCGGTAGCGGCGGCAGCGGCACAGCGCGAGCTGCCCGAGGACGAACAGCACGACGACGCTGAGGAGCGCCGAGACCTCGGCGACGTTCGGGAACAGGAGCGAGACCGCGAACAGGCCGACATAGGCCTGCACGAGGACCACGATCGCGACGAGAAACCCGAGGAACAGCTCCTGCCCGCCGCCGACATAGAGGGCGGTCGACCCATCCACGACGGTCCGGCTCCAGAGGAAGCGCTGCAGGTTCGAGATGTACCAGAATCGGTAGAGGCCGGAGGTGAGGAGCGAGAGCAGGAAGCCCTTCACCACGATCCCGGTCAGCCCGTCGAGCCGAAGGTCACCTCGCCTTCGCGCGTCGTCGCGACGGCCCCTGCCCCAATCCGATCGCCCATCCTGCCCCCGACACGCCACAGATTCGCGGCGTCGGCGGAGTCTTGCGCATCGGCCAGGAATGCTCAAGACAAACGGGCGTCACGACCCAGCCGAGGGCCGAAGCGCAAAGATTTCCTGTCGGCGGTACAACAGATCGACGGTCGAAACGAGCCGCAAAAATTCTACTTCAAAGAGGATCAGCGCAGCAGAGCCGACTTATCGACTTGCAGGGCCCCGGCGATTTCATCAAGTGCCTTGTGCTCGACCGCGCTGATGCCATCGATATCGGCCACGTCGGCGCCGATCAGGAATACGTCCTGGCGCTGCTCGATCGGCCGCTCCGCGATGGCGCCGATGAGGCGCAGGTTCTCCAGCCGGCCGGCCCGGGTCTTGGCCCGGGCGATCGCCTCGTAGAGTTCCTGCTCGACCCGCAGGGTGTCGTAGGATTTCTCGAGGATCGGGTTCGCGCGGATCCCGGTGATCGCCGATTCGATCTCCTCCTCGGCGACATCGCCATCCGCCACGATGACGTTGGCGGCGGACGAGACCGCCGCCAGCAGAAAGACGGCATCGCCCGCATACGACATGATCGTGCGGCCGAACCGAAGGATGGCGTCTTGAAAAATGCTCATGCCGATTCCCGTCCGGTCGGAGATGGCGGATATTGTGGCCGCCGAGTCAAGATGCGGCCGAGCTTGCCCAGGGGATGCCGCTTTCAGGTGGCGGGTTCATGCCCCGGCCAGTCCCGTCCGAGATGGGCCGCCACGCGGGCCGGATCGTCGCCGACCTCCGCCACGGCCGTCTCGACCTGCTCCACGGGCACCATGAACCGGCGCGCCCAGTAGGCTCTCTCCCAGGCATGGCCGACGTTCACGGCCCGGGGCTCGGTCGGATCCTGCTCGCTCTCGTCGGCCATCGGCCCTCCGCGTCTCGCGAGGGCCACGCGGCCCCCGGCGTGACAAACGCCGGCCGGGGCTGATCGGGTCCACTCAGCAGCAGCGGAAGCCCGCGGTGTTGCCCACACCGAGGCGGGCAGTCTCACGATTGCGGAAGAACGCCATCTCGGTCATCGGCGCCCGGTCGAGATGGATGCGGCCCGACCGCGGCCCTTACCCGACACGGAGGGTGCGGGCGGCGGCCCGCAGCGCGTCGTTCATCCGGCCCTGCCAACCCGGCCCCGTGGCCTTGAACGCCGCGACCGTGTCGGCATCGAGACGCAGGCTCACGAGCTGCTTGGTCGGTGCCTTCTGCAGCCCGCGGGAGCGGCGCAGGGTGGCCGCCAATTCAGGGAAGGCCTCGGCGAAGGGGCGCGCCGCCCGGGCCTGTTCCGCGGTGATCTCGGGGTTATTCGGATCGCCCGCGATGCCGGCCTGGATGCGCGACTCGTCGGCATCGGTGATCGGCGGAAGGTCGAGCTTAGGCATTCTCGTAGATCCTCCGTTCCGCACGACTGGCCGGACGCAGGCTGATCAGCGACAGCGCCTCCGATCCCAAGGGCGCGATCACCGCCGTGACGAGCAGTCCGTCCAGCACACCGATCGCCACGAAGCGGGGCCGACCGTCTGGCCCTGGATAGGACGGAACGATCACTGATTCCTCGAACACGAGGCGGTCGCGCGCATCCGCGAAGTCGAAGCCGTGCTTGGCGAGATTGGTCGCCCGCTTCGACTCGTCCCAGACAACGCGCATGCCTTCAGCTACGATCCTGACCGTGAGAGGTCAATCGAATCGTAGCTACGATTTGCGACCGCTCCACTGCTCAGCAGCAGCGGAAGCCCGCGGTGTTGCCCACCCCGAAGCGGGCGTTCTCGCGATTGCGAAAAAACTCCACCTCGGTCATCGGCGCCTGGTCGGGATGGGTGCGGCGAATGTGGTCGGCATAGGCCGCGTAATCCCCCTGTCCCACCATCAGCCGGGCGCCGTCGCAGACGCATTTGGACAGCGTCTTGATCCGGTCCCGCAGGTTCGTCGGCTGCATGGGCCCTACTCCGCAGGGACCAGGCGCGGCTCGGTCTCCAGCGCGGTCCAGCGATCGGCCCGCCATGCCTTCAGGCAGGCCGCGATGCCGAAGCCTGCGATGGCCACGACGAGGCCGATGAACAGGGCCGCCAGCACCGCGTCGATCCGGTCGTTGAGGATGATCTGGCTCATCTGGTCGGCGGTCTTGGCGGGCGCCAGGATCTTGCCCTCGGCCGCAGCCGTGGCGTAGCGCTCGGCATGGGCCAGGAACCCGATCTTCGGATCGGCGGAGAAGATCTTCTGCCAGCCGGCCGTGAGGGTGCACAGGCACAGCCACGCGGTCGGGATGATGGTCACGAACGCGTAGCGCTCGCGCTTCATCTTGAAGATCACCACCGTGCACAGCGTCAGCGCCACCGCGGCGAGCATCTGGTTCGAGATGCCGAAGAGCGGCCACAGGGTGTTGATGCCGCCGAGCGGGTCGGTCACCCCCTGGTACAGGAAGTAGCCCCAGGCGCCGACCGAGATGGCGGTCGCCGCGATGCTCGGCCCCCACGACGTGGTGTTCTTGAACGACGGCACCGCCAGCGCGACGAGATCCTGCACCATGAACCGGCAGGCGCGCGTCCCCGCATCCACCGCGGTGAGGATGAACAGGGCCTCGAACAGGATCGCGAAGTGATACCAGAAGGCCATCATCGCCTTGCCGCCGATGGCCGAGGAGATGATGTGGGCCATGCCGACCGCCAGCGTCGGAGCGCCGCCGGCCCGCGAAATGATGGTGCGCTCGCCGACGTCGGCGGCGGTCTGGGTGATGATCTCAGGCGTCGTGGCGAAGCCGAGCTTGGTCACGGCGGCGGCTGCGGTTTCCGGCGTGGTGCCGATGAGCGCCGCGGGCGCGTTCATGGTGAAGTACACGCCCGGGTCGATCACGCAGGCCGAGACCAGCGCCATGATCGCCACGAAGGATTCCATCAGCATGCCGCCGTAGCCGATGAAGCGGGCATCGGCCTCGCTGGCGATCAGCTTCGGCGTGGTGCCCGACGCGATCAGGGCGTGGAAGCCCGAGACCGCGCCGCACGCGATGGTGATGAACAGGAACGGGAACAGGCTGCCGGCCCAGACCGGGCCGGTGCCGTCCACGAACTTGGTGACCGCCGGCATCTGCAGGTGCGGAGCGACGACCGCGATGCCGAGCGCCAGCCCGACGATGGTGCCGATCTTGAGGAAGGTCGACAGGTAGTCGCGCGGGGCGAGCAGCAGCCAGACCGGCAGGATCGAGGCGACGAAGCCGTAGCCGATCAGCATCCAGCAGAGCTGCGGGCCCGTGAAGGTGAAGGCCGGGCCCCAGACCGGGCTCGCCGCCACCGAGCCGCCGGCCATGATCGCCAGCATCAGCAGGACGAAGCCGAGGACCGAGCCCTCGCCGATCTTGCCCGGGCGGATGTACCGGGAATAGACGCCCATCAGCATGGCGATCGGGATCGTCGACATCACCGTGAAGGTGCCCCAGGGGCTCTCGGCCAGCGCCTTCACGACGATCAGCGCCAGCACGGCGAGCAGGATCACCATGATCAGGAAGGTGCCGAACAACGCGATGATGCCCGGCACGGTGCCGAGTTCGGCCCGGATCAGCTCGCCGAGCGACCGGCCGTCCCGGCGCATCGACACGAACAGGACCATGAAGTCCTGCACGGCGCCGGCGAGCACCACGCCGGCCAGGATCCAGAGCATGCCCGGCAGGTAGCCCATCTGGGCGGCGAGCACCGGGCCGACCAGCGGGCCCGCGCCCGCGATCGCCGCGAAATGGTGACCGAACAGGACGCCGCGGTTGGTGGGCACGTAGTCGAGCCCGTCATTGTGGCGCACGGCGGGCGTGACCCGTTTCGGGTCGAGACGCATCACCTTGTCGGCGATGAATTGGGAGTAATACCGGTAGGCGATCAGGTAGACGCAGACTGCCGCGACAACGATCCAGAGGGCGTTGACCGTCTCGCCCCGCTGGCTCGCCACGATCGCCAAAGCCGCGGCGCCGAGCGCGCCCACCAGGGCCCAGGGCCCATGCCTGCCGATCGCCGAACCCATGATGTCCCTCCCGGAGGCCGCATCGAGCTCGGTTGGCTCCCCCGAGCCCCCCGGCCGGAATTCGTGGATCCCGTGCGACAGGACCGGTTTATCCTCTCCACATCCCGTTGACGCAAGCGATCCGAACTGTGATGCAGCGCATCAGACCGCACGATAAACGCACCGTGTAACAGCGTACATTCGATGCGGACCCGACTTTCTCATCCGAGCCGGACCATGGAAACCAGACGCCGCTCGCCGCTGATGTGGCTCCTGCTGCTGCCCTTCCTGGGGCTCCTCTGGGTGCCGTTCTACAACCAGCGCGATCCGATGCTGTTCGGCTTCCCGTTCTTCTACTGGTACCAGCTGGCCTGGGTGCCGCTGACCTCCGTCATTCTCTACGTCGTCTACCGGGCCGTGCGCGATGACCGCTGATCTCGACATCCCGGCGCTGTCGGTCTTCGTCTTCTTCTTCCTGCTCGTGACCGTGATGGGTTTCGTGGCCGCGCGCTGGCGCCGGCCCGAGACCCTCGCCCATCTCGACGAATGGGGCCTCGGCGGTCGCAAGTTCGGCACGTGGATCACGTGGTTCCTGATCGGCGGCGACTTTTACACCGCCTATACGGTCATCGCGGTGCCGGCGCTGGTCTATGCGGTGGGTGCCTACGGCTTCTTCGCCCTGCCCTACACGATCATCGTCTACCCGTTCGTGTTCGCGGTGATGCCGGTCCTGTGGCAGGCCGCCAAGGACAAGGGCTACGTCACGGCGGGCGACGTCGTGTACGGCACCTACGGCTCGCGGGCGCTGGAACTCGCGGTCGCCGTCACCGGCGTGATCGCCACGATGCCCTATATCGCGCTCCAGCTGATCGGCATGGAGGTGGCGATCAAGGCCCTGGGACTGCACGGCGAGCTGCCGTTGATCGTCGCCTTCCTGGTTTTGGCCTTCTACACCTACTCGTCGGGTCTACGGGCGCCGGCGCTGATCGCGTTCGTCAAGGACATCATGATCTACATCGTGGTGCTGGTGGCGGTGGCGATCGTGCCCTCGAAGCTCGGCGGCTACGCTGCGGTGTTCGACGCGGCCGACGCCGCCTTCAAGGCCAAGGGCTCGGGCGGCATCCTGCTCAGCCCGGCGCAGATCCTGCCCTACGCCTCGCTGGCGCTCGGCTCGGCGCTCGCGGCCTTCATGTATCCGCACACACTGACCGGCATCTTCGCCTCCTCGGGCGGCAACACGATCCGCAAGAACGCGGTGCTGCTGCCGGCCTACACGCTGCTCCTCGGGCTGCTCGCCATGCTGGGCTATATGGGCCACGCGGCCGGCCTGAAGGTGACGAGCAACAACGACATCGTGCCCGCCCTGTTCAAGACCCTGTTCCCGAGCTGGTTCGCGGGCTTCGCCTTCGCGGCGATCGCCATCGGCGCCCTGGTGCCGGCGGCGGTGATGTCGATCGGTGCCGCCAACCTGTTCTCGCGCAACGTCTGGAAAGCCTACGTCAACCCGAACGTGACCTCGGCCGGCGAGGCGCAGGTCGCCAAGATCACCTCCATGCTGGTCAAGCTCGGCGCGCTGGTGGCGATCCTGGTCCTGCCGACGCAGTTCGCGCTCGATCTCCAGCTGCTCGGCGGGCTGTGGATCCTGCAGACCCTGCCGGCCCTGGTGTTCGGCCTCTACGTCTCGTGGTTCCGGGCACCGGCTCTGCTGGCCGGCTGGGCGGTGGGTTTCGTGGCCGGCAGCCTGATCGCGTGGTCGGACGGCCTGAAGCCGCTGCACAGCCTGACCTTCGGCGACACGAAGCTCACGCTCTATACCGGGCTCCTGGCGCTCGCCGTGAACATCGTCGTGGCGGTGCTGGTGAACGCGGTGCTGACCCTGGGCGGCCGGAATACGGCCGTCGCGGCGGGCCGCTGAGCCCGTCGGAAGCCTGTTTGAGGAGAGCACAATGGCGAAGGTCGCATTCCTGGGTCTCGGCGTGATGGGCGGCCCGATGGCGGGCCACCTCGCCAAGAAGGGGGGCCACGCTGTCACGGTCTACAACCGCACCACCCCGAAGGCGGAAGCCTGGGTGAAGACCTATGGCGGCGCCTTCGCGCCGACGCCCCGGCAGGCCGTCGAGGGCGCCGAGATCGTGTTCGCCTGCGTCGGCAACGACGATGACCTGCGCAGCGTCGTGCTGGGCGATGACGGGGCGCTCGCCGGCATGAAGCCCGGCGCGATCTTCGTGGATCACACCACGGCCTCGGCCGAGGTCGCGCGGGAACTCGCCGCCGCGGCCGAGGCGAAGGGCGTCGGCTTCATCGACGCCCCGGTCTCCGGCGGCCAGGCGGGCGCCGAGAACGGCGTGCTCACCGTGATGTGCGGCGGCGAGGCCGCGACCTACGCCAAGGTCGAGGGCGCGATCGGATCCTTCGCCCGGGCCTGCCGGCTGATGGGCCCGGTGGGCTCCGGCCAGCTCACTAAGATGGTCAATCAGATCTGCATCGCCGGTCTGGTCCAGGGCCTGTCGGAGGGCGTTCACTTCGCCAAGCGGGCCGGCCTCGACGTCGAGGCGGTGCTCGACGTGATCTCCAAGGGGGCCGCCGGCTCCTGGCAGATGGAGAACCGCGGCAAGACCATGAGCGCGGGTACATTCGACTTCGGTTTCGCGGTCGACTGGATGCGCAAGGACCTCGGGATCCTGCTGGACGAGGCCCGCCGCAACGGGGCGAAGCTCCCGGTCTCCGCGCTGGTGGATCAGTTCTACGCCGAGGTGCAGGCCATGGGCGGCAACCGCTGGGACACGTCGAGCCTCGTGGCGCGGCTGGAGCGCTGAGTTTTTTCGCACTTCAGAAGGCCGGGGAACCCGCACGGCAATCCAGACCCCGCCACGGCCCCTCCCTCCCCCTCTGTGGGCCACGGTCTTCACGCATCTCAGGCTAAGGCGCGGGTTCCCCTCTCCCCGCGGGCGGGGAGAGGCCCGCACGGACCTCGTCGTCCGTGCGGGAAGCGGAGGCGAAGCCGCAGCGGCGGTGAGGGGGCGGCTCCGGAAGAGACTCCTCCGTTCGTGCCCCCCTCACCTTCGGCTGCCGCCTCGCTCCGGCGACGACAAAGTCGCCGGAGCGCTCTCCCCGCAAGCGGGGCGAGGGGATCACCCGGCTTTAACGATGCAGCCGAATCAAGAGCGGCAGAGCGCTGTGTGAATCCGGTAGCCCCTCTCCGGAGGAGGGCGTTTCGCGGCAAGTTCACAGCTCAACCTGGGCCGCCTCCGGATCCATCCAGTGCCAGCCCTCCCCCATCTGGTGGCGGAACCACGTGAACTGGCGCTTGGCGTAGGCGCGCGTATCCGCCTGCCCCCGAAGAATCGCGTCTTCGAGGCTCACCGCCCCGTCGAGATGGGCGATCAGGCCCGGCACCCCGTGGGCGCGCATCACCGGCAGCATCGGGTCGAGACTCCGCGACCGCAAGCGGGCAACCTCATCCAGCGCGCCCTCCGCGATCATGGTCCGGAACCGGACATCGATCCGGGCGCGCAGCACCGCGCGATCGGGCGCCAGGAAGATCTTTTCGAGGTTCCATCCGGCCAGCGGGCCGGGAACGGGATCGCCGTAGAAGCTCGCGATCGGACGTCCGGTGGCGAAAAAGATTTCCAGGGCGCGCATCACGCGCATCCGGTCGCTCGGGCGCAGGCGTGCCGCCCCCTCGGGATCGTGCCGGGCGAGGTCGGTGTGCAGCGCCTCGGTCGGGCGCCCCTCCGCCGCGCCCCGCACCTGGGCGCGCACCGCCTCGGGCACGGGCGGCAGCTCCGAAAACCCCTGCTCCAGCGCCCGGAAATACAGGCCCGTTCCGCCCACGAAGACCGGCAACCGTCCGTCCAGGGTCAGGAGCAGCGCCGTCGCATCCCGGGAGAAATGCCCCACGGAATAATTCACGGCGCCGTCGACATGGCCATAGAGCCGGTGGGGCACCCGCGCTTCCTCGTCGGGATCGGGCCGGGCGGTCAGACGCCGAAGGTCGGCGTAGACCTGCATGGAATCGGTGTTGATCACCACGCCGTCGTGACGCTGCGCCAGCCGGGCGGCGAGCGCCGACTTGCCCGAGGCAGTGGGCCCTGCGATGAGGATCGCCGCCGGGCGCCCCCCGGCCTCTCGGTCTGGCAAGGCGAACCTCCACAATGCTGGTCGCGGTCCTGATAGCAAACCCGGATCGGCCGTCCATCACCGACGCGGTGCTGGCCGAGACACGCGCGGTGCTGCGGACGGAGCACCAGCCCCGAATCCTGCACGGTGAGGTGGCGGCCGAGTTGCTGGTGCCCGGCGAGCCCGCGGCTGCAGCGGCCCTGACCGACGCACTGCGGACGGCGCTGGCCGGGGAGCCGATCGACCTTGCGGTGCTGCCGGCCGATGCGCATCGGCGCAAGCGCCTGTTTCTGGCCGACATGGATTCCACCATGATCGAACAGGAATGCATCGACGAACTCGCCGGGACCCTCGGCCTCAAGGACCACGTGGCGGCGATCACCGAGCGGGCGATGCGGGGCGAGATCGCCTTCGAGCCCGCGCTCCGGGAGCGCGTCGCGCTCCTGAAGGACATTCCGGTCGATGCGGTCGACGGGCTGATCGCCGAGCAATTGAGCCTCACGCCGGGCGGTCCCACGCTGGTGCGGACCCTGCGGGCACACGGCGCCCGGACCTGTCTCGTCTCCGGCGGCTTCACCCTGTTCACCGGCCCGATCGCCGCGATGATCGGCTTCCACGAGCATCGATCCAACGTACTGGGTGTGGCGGACGGCCGCCTGACCGGCACGGTCGAGGATCCGATCGTCGGCAAGGCGGAGAAGCGTGCGACGTTGATCGAACTGCGCGGCGTGCTCGGCCTCGACGCCGCCGACACGCTCGCGGTCGGTGACGGCGACAACGACCTCGATATGCTGGCCGAGGCCGGCCTCGGCGTGGCGTTCCGGGCCAAGCCCGCGGTGGCCGCGGCGGCACAGGTCCGCGTCGAGCACGGCGACCTCACCGCGCTCCTCTACCTGCAGGGCTACGCGGCTGCGGAGTTCGTGGGGTGAGCGCTCAGGGGATGGTCCGGGTCAGGACGACCACGGCACCCAGCACGGCCAGCGTCTGAAAGCCGATCGCGCCGACGAGCCAGCGCACCGTCTCGACTTTTGCGGCGGCGATCGCACCCTTCACGGCTTCGATCTCGACCTTTGTTTCCAGGCGCAGACCACCGATGTCCGCCTGTGTCGTGAGACGCAACGCTTCGATATCCGACCGGGTCTGAATCTTCAGGGCCTCGATATCGCTTCGAACGATTTGAATCTCGGCTTGCACATCCCGGATATTGGTTTGCAGGTCACGGATGTCGGCTTTCGCAGCGATGTTCCCATCGAAGACGTCTACGAGTGCGTCGGCCAAGCCCTCCGCCTGTTCGGGCGCCAGCTTCGCCTTATCACGCAACGCCCGGGCGAACTTCAAGGTATCGAAGGCGACAGCTGTCATAGGTCCAGGACCGTCCGAGCCGCACCGACTCGCCGGATCAGTGTGCCGCCCCGCAGCGCCGCGTCAATGCGGCGTCCCGCATGCAAAAGGCCGCCGCTTCTCACGTAGCGACGGCCCCTGATCCTGCGTGAGAGCCCGCTCAGTCCAGCCCGACCGCCACGAAGCGCACGTCGCCCGTCGCGCTCGCCACCAGCAGCAGCACCGACTTGCGCCCATCCTTCTTCAGGGCATCGATCCGCTTGGTCACGTCAGCCGGCGTGTTCACCGCCTCCTGGCCGACCTCGACGATCACCTCGCCCGGCTGGATCCGCTTGTCGGCCGCCGTCGAGTTCGGATCGACGCGGGTGACGACCACACCCTTCACCGTGTCCTTGATGGAGTACTTCTTGCGCAGATCGTCGGTCATGCCGGACAGGTTGAGGCCCAGCGCCTGACGCGTGGCGCTCTCCGGCTCGGGCTGGCGCAGGTTGGCGGGCTGCGGCTTGTCGCTGTCCTCCAGGCGGCCGAGGGTGACGGGCTTGGTCACCTCCTCGCCCTTGCGCATGACGATCACATCGACCTTCTGCCCCACCGGGGTGGAGGCCACGATCCGCGGCAGGTCGCCGGAGGCCTTCACGGGCGTGCCGTTGAACTTGAGGATCACGTCGCCGACCTCGATCCCGGCGGTCTTGGCCGGGCCCTTTTCGTCGACGCCGGCGACAAGAGCGCCCCGCGGCCCACCCTTGAGGTTCAACGCCTCGGCGGTGGCATCGTCGACGTTCTGGATCCGCACCCCGAGCCAGCCGCGGCGAACCTCGCCGAACTCGCGGAGCTGGTCGATCACCGGCTTGGCCGTGTCCGAGGGGACGGCGAAGCCGATGCCGACCGAGCCTCCGGTGGGCGACAGGATCGCCGTGTTGATGCCGATCACCTCGCCGTCCATGTTGAACAGCGGACCGCCGGAATTGCCCTTGTTGATGGCCGCGTCGGTCTGGATGTAGTTGTCATACGGACCGGACTCGATGTTCCGGCCCCGGGCCGAGACGATGCCGGCCGAGACCGAGCCGCCCAGCCCGAACGGGTTGCCGATGGCGATCACCCAGTCGCCCGGCCGCATCTTGTCGGAATCACCGAACGGCACCGCTTTCAGCGGCCGGTCGGCTGTGGGCTTCACGCGCAGCACCGCGAGATCGATCTTCGAATCCTTGCCGACGATTTCGGCTTTCAGCTTGGTGCCGTCGTGCAGGATCACCTGGATGTCGTTGGCATCGCCGATGACGTGGTTGTTGGTCACCACGAGCCCTGAGGCGTCGATGATGAAGCCGGAACCCAGCGAGTTCGACTTGCGCTGCGTCCGTGGCGTGTCGTTGTCGCCGCCACCTCCCCCGCCTCCCCGACCGCCGCGGCGATTGAAGAATTCCTCGAACAGATCCTCGAACGGCGTACCCGGAGGCACCTGAGGTCCGGCTCGGCTGCCGCCGCGTGCCTCGACCGTCGTGGAGGCGGAGATATTCACCACCGCATCGGTCACTTGGTCGGCGAGGTCGGCGAGCGAGGCCGGCCCCTTGGCGAAAGCCGGGATCGGCAGGGCCGCCGTCACCGCGGCGGCGCCCACGAGGACGGCCGCCACAAGGCTGCGGGCGCGGGAGCGGGCCAGGATACGGGGCTGCGCCTCGGCGCGGCCGAAGGGCGCCACGGGGGCGCGCACGACGGGGTGCATGATCGACCTCTTCAAGACCGCGTTTCCGGCTCCGCGAATCCCTGACCGGAGATCAGGGTCCGCGTGTTGTCGCACTCAGTAGTCCCGGGGGCCGGGACGCCGACACGCTCAGCGTGCGGCGCCCGCGGTGGACCCGGTGGTCGCGTTCGGATCTGCAGGGCGCGGGGGACGCGTTGCCGCGGCGCGGCCCTGTGGATCGCTGAAGTAGCGGAAGAAGTCCGTATTTGGGCTGATCACGAGGCGCGTGTCCGATCCCTTCAGCCCAACCTCGTAGGCCTGCATCGAGCGGTAGAAGCTGAAGAAGTCCGGGTCCTTGCCGAACGCCTCGGCGAGGATCCGGTTCTTGTCTGCGTCACCCTGACCGCGCAGCTGCTCGGATTTCTGGGTCGCCTCAGCCAAAATCACCGTGACCTCGCGATCGGCCTTTGCACGGATCGTGGCGGCGATCTGATCGCCATTCGCCCGGATGTCGGCGGCCTCGCGCTCGCGCTCGGTCTTCATCCGCTTGTAGACAGCGGCCGAGTTCTGCGCCGGCAGATCGACGCGGGTCATGCGCAGATCGACGATCTCGATGCCGAGCGCCTTGGCCTGCCGGTTCACGTCCTCCTGGATCTGGTGCATCAGCTGGCCGCGATCGGTCTTCACGATGGCGTCGCGGGTCGAGCGGGCCAGCACGTTGCGCAGACCGGAATTGGTGAAGCTCGCGAGCCGCTGGTTGGCCAGCCCGATATTGCCCACCGCCTGATAGAAGCGCAGCGGATCGAGAATCCGGTAGCGGGCGAAGGCGTCCACCTCCAGGTTCTGACGGTCCGCGGTGAGCACCGTCTGAACCGGTAGATCGAGGTCGAGCACGCGCTTGTCGAAGATCACGACGTTCTCGACGAACGGGACCTTGAAGTAGAGCCCGGGCTTCTCTTCGCCGGTGGCGTTGAGGACGGCGCGGACCCGGCCGAATTGCAGGACCAGCGCCTGCTGCATCTGGCCGACGGTGAAGATCGAGGCGTAGAGCCCGATCGCGACGATCGCGGCGACCGCGATCAGGCCGGTGCGAAGAGCCTGCTTCATCGGGCGGCTCCCGTCTGGGTCTGGGTCTGGGCCCGGGCGCCGAACTCCGAGAGCGGCAGCACCGGCAGCACGCCGGCCGCCGTCGCGGCGCCGGGCTGTGTCCCGTTCTGGTCGATGATCACCTTGTTCACGGAGCCCAGAACCTTCTCCATCGTCTCCAGGAAGATCCGCTCGCGGCTGATCGCCGGGGCAGCCTTGTAGGAGGCGTAGACCTCGCTGAAGCGCGCCGCCTGGCCGGTGGCATCGGCGGTCGCCTTGGTCCGGTAGGCCTCGGCCTGCTGGAAGATCTGGGACGCCTTACCGCGGGCCTGAGGGACCTCGCGGCTGGCGTAGGTCTTGGCCTCGTTCTGCGCCGTATCGGCATCCTGCTGGGCGGCGTTCACGTCGATGAAGGCCGGGCGCACCTCGGGCGGCGGGTTCACCGAGACGAGCTGCACCACCTCGATGCGCACGCCGGCGCCGTACTCGTCCAGCGCCTTCTGGACCATCTCCTTGACCTCCTGGGCGATGCTCGACTGCTCGTTGGTCAGGATCGCCTGGATGTTGCGGCGGCCGATCACCTCGCGCATCGCGCTCTCGGAGATCGCCTTGATGGTGCCCTCGGGGTTCTGGAGGTTGAACACGAAATCGGAGGCCTTCAGCGGGTTGATCCGCCACTGCACCTCGAAGTCAAGATCGACGATATTCTCGTCGCCGGTGAGGATCAGGCTCTCGTCCGGCACGTCGCGGTTGCGGCCCTGGCCGCCGGGACCGGCGCGGAAGCCGATCTGGATCGAATTCTGCGATCCGACGTCAGGCTTGACCACGCCGCCGATCGGATAGGGGAAGTTGTAGCGCAGGCCCTCGCCCTTGGTGCCGACATAGCGGCCGAAGATCGTCTCGATGCCGACCTGACGCGGGTAGACGGTGTAGAATCCGGTGGCGAGCCAGACCGCGACGGCGAGCGCCGCGATCACCGCCGCGCTACGACCGCCACCGAGGCCGGTCGAGCCGCCGCCGCCATAGCCGCTGGAGCCGCCACCGCCCGGGATCAGGCCGCGCAGCCGGTCCTGCCCGCGCCGAAGCAGGTCCTCAAGGTTCGGCGGGGTCTTACCGCCGTTGCCCCACGGACCTCCACCGCCGTTGCCGCCGTTCCCGCCGGGCCGGCCCCAGGGGCCTCCGCCGCCGCTCTGATTGCTCCAAGGCATCCTAGCCGTCGTCTCCCGCCTGTCCGCGCCCGACCTTCATGCCGGCCGGCGCCCCTTGCCTGAACGGCCACGCTCGCCCGCCTAGTCCCGCCGATCCGGGTCGATAGCCGGGCGACCTGGGCCTGTCGGAGGCCTAAGAGCCTGCACGCGCGCATCTTCCTGTAAGATACGCAAGCCCGACGTGAGCACGCGCACCAGACAGGCACCTGCGGGCGCACGCCCCGTGCTGTCAAGGCTGGCAGGTGGGCATCCCGGTCCCCAAAGGCAAATGCGGCCGCGCGCCTCAGCGCACACGTTCCCAATCTACGAACGCGAACGCGTGCTCGTCGCGTGGGCCGGCGGGGTGCGCCTCGCGCAACATCTCGCGGAACCAAGCTCGGTCGAAGGCCGGGAATCGCACGTCGCCTTCGGGCTCGGCCGCAACCTCGGTCAGATGAAGGCGATCGGCCTGCGGCAGGGCCAGGGCGTAGATCTCTGCGCCGCCGACCACCATCAGCTCAGAGCCGGACGCGGCCGCCAGTGCGGCTTCCCAGTCGTGAACGACCTCGACGCCCTCGGCCCGGAAAGCGCGGTCGCGGGTCAGGACGAGCGTGCGGCGGCCCGGCAGCGGTCGGCCGATTGAGTCCCAGGTCCGGCGGCCCATCAGCATCGGCTTGCCCATAGTGAGCGCCTTGAACCGCTTCAGGTCGCTGGACAGGTGCCAGGCGAGGCCGTTGTCGCGGCCGATCACGCCATTGCGGGCGACGGCCGCGACCAGGGAGACGATCGGTCTCATACCGCCACCGGCGCCGCGATGGCCGGATGCGGGTCGTAATTCTCGATGGCGATGTCCTCGTACCGGAAGGCGAAGAGGTCCCGCACCGCCGGGTTCAGCCGCAGCTGCGGCAGCGGACGCGGCTCCCGGGCCAGCAGGGCGCGGGTCTGCTCCAAGTGGTTCCGGTAGAGATGCGCATCGCCGAATGTATGGATGAAGTCGCCGACCCCGAGGCCCGTCACCTGCGCGATCATATGGGTTAGGAGCGCGTAGCTCGCGATATTGAACGGCACACCCAGGAAGGCGTCGGCCGAGCGCTGGTAGAGCTGGCAGGAGAGCCGCCCCTCGCTTACGTAAAACTGGAACAGGCAGTGGCAGGGGGCGAGCGCCATCCTGTCGAGATCGGCGGGGTTCCAGGCCGAGACGATCAGGCGGCGCGAATCCGGGTTGCGCCGGATCTCGTCCAGCACCCAGGCGATCTGATCGACCGTGCCGCCATCGGGCTTCTGCCAGGAGCGCCACTGTTTGCCGTAGACCGGGCCGAGGTCACCGTGCGCGTCGGCCCACTCGTCCCAGATCGTCACGCCGTTCGCCCGGAGCGCGGCCACATTGGTGTCGCCGGCCAGGAACCAGAGCAGCTCGTGAATAATCGAGCGCAGGTGCAGGCGCTTCGTGGTGACCAGGGGAAATCCGGCCGACAGGTCGAAGCGCATCTGGTGGCCGAACACCGAGAGGGTGCCGGTGCCGGTGCGATCCTCCTTGGGGGCGCCCGCGTCGAGGATGCGCCGGAGCAGGTCGTGATAAGCGTCCATCCGCCATTCCTGCGCGCGACCGGGCCGCCGGGCAAGCGCGCCGGCAGCATCTATGCACCGCCGTCGCGCATCAGGGTGATCAGCTCGGCCAGAGCAGATAGGTCACGAGCGCCAGGTTCGACCAGCCGTGCAGGGCAATGCCAGGCCAGAGCCGGCCGGTCCGCCAGCGGAGCCAGCCGAGGGCCAGGGCCAGCGGCAGCAGCGAGACCGGCCGGGCGAGCCCCCAGGACGAGACATGGGCGGCCGCGAAGATCAGAGCGGTGACCAGGATCGCCCCCACGGGCCCGACGGCGGCCTGGGCGCGGGCGAAGGCCTCGCCGCGCAGCAGCAGCTCCTCGGCCACGGGGGCCAGGATCGTGAGATAGGCGAGCCACGCCGCCACTGCGGCCTGGCTCATGAAGGGCGACAGCCGCACGTGCTGGCCGAAGCTCGCGCCGAACAGCTCAGCCGTACCGGTCACCCACACGATGTGCAGCACCGGCCAGGCCAACAGGATCCCCAGAAGGAGGACGGGTCGCATCCCGTTCGGGCGCTCGCGGTCGAGGGCAAGGCGGCGGCGCCATCCGGCCCGGTCCCGTAACCACGCCCCGCCGATGACCAGGAGGGCGAGGAAAACCTGACGCAGGGCGTCGACCGCGAAGGCCCGGTGGGCGAGTTCCACCGCGCCGAGGAACGGGCGCCGCTCCGGCGGCAGGAACGGGTCGATCCCGCTCCACAGATCGAACCCGACGCGTACGGCGGCGAGCGACAGCACGCTCGCTGCGCCGAGATAGAGGATCACCAGGCCGATCAGGGCACCGAGGCGCCAAGTCGCGGACCAGATCCGGTCGAGACGGCCTCGCTGATCCGGCATGGGGGCGCCCGACTGCGCACTTCCGGCAACAGCCTCGCCCGGAGGCGCGATAAGAGGCGGTGGCGCGACACGATCGGGCTTCAAAACCGGACCGATCCCCTCTATATCTCGGGAGCCGGTCGCGAGGCCGGCTATGGCGATAAACGTTCTTCGCAATAAACCTATCGGACCCGGGGGCGGTACCCGGCGCCTCCACCGGAACCCAGGACATGCTGCCGCAAGGCGCGTTGTCAGAAGCCTGGGCTCCGGCGGGGGCGACATAGGATCGACGAGGGCGTAAAGGTTGGACTTTCGCTCGGCATGGTTCCGCCGTTATCGGGCCGTTGCAAGAGTTGCCAACGACAACTTTGCTCCGGTGGCGGTGGCCGCGTAAGCGGCCCCCAATACCGACTTGAAGACCTAGCGGGTAGCACCGCATAGGCGGGGTTCGGAGGCACCCGGCACCAGAAGCTTCCACTCCAAGTCCTCGGTCCGGCCATCCGCGGCGGGGCGCCGGGCAGACCGGGCGAGAGCGCAACCGCTGATGGCAGACGACCTGATCCGCTACGATCTCTTGGTACAGGACGCCCTGCGTGGCGTCGTGCGCAAGGTGCTGACCGACGCGGCCCGCGAGGGGCTGATGGGCGAGCACCATTTCTACGTCTCGTTCCGGACGGAGGCGCCCGGCGTGCGGATGTCGCAGGCCCTGCGCGAGAAGTACCCGCAGGACATGACGATCGTCCTGCAGCATCAGTTCTGGGACCTCAACGTCACCGAGCACGCCTTCGAGGTCGGCCTGTCCTTCTCGGGCGTTCCGGAGCGGTTGCTGGTGCCGTTCGACGCGCTGTCGGGCTTCTTCGACCCCTCCGTGCAGTTCGGGCTGAAGTTCGATCTGAGCGAGGCCGGCGAGGCGCCCGAGGAGGCGAACGCCACCCCGGCCAAGGCCGGCCCGCGCGGGGCTGGTTCCGAGCCCGGCGAGGTTCGCCCCAAGGGTGCGGGGCTCGCTACGATCGGCGCAGCTGCGCCGAAGGGTCTGCCGGCTCCCGCGGCGGCGAGCGACAAGGGCTCGCCCAAGCCGGACGAGAAGGCACCCCGACCCGCCGCCAAGAAGGAGGGCGAGGAAGCCGGCGCCGAGGTCGTGAGCCTAGACGCGTTCCGCAAGAAGAGCTGAACCGGCCGGGCCGAATCACATGTCGGCCCTCGGCCTCGGCGATCTCATCATTGCGTCCCGGCTTTACGATCGCGTTACCCGTCAGCTTGAGGCGTGACGGGGCGCTTAGCCCCGCCCCTCGGCCTCCATGCGCAGCCCGTGCTCCGGCCGCAGCGTCACCCGGTGCAGCGGCGTGACCGGCGGGTGATCTTCCGGCAGGTGGAACCGCACGGCCCGCACGATATGCGCCAGCAGGATCACCGCCTCCTGCACCGAAAAACTCTGCCCGATGCAGACCCGCGGCCCCGCCCCGAACGGCAGGTAGGTGAAGCGCGCGATGCTGTCACGGTTCTCGGGAAGGAACCGCTCCGGAACGAAGGCCTCCGGGTCGTCCCAGAGCAACTGGTGGCGGTGGAGCACCCAGGGGGCCACCATGACCAGCGAGCCCCGCGGCACCTTGATCCGGCCAAACCGGTCGTCCCGCACTGCCTGTCGGCTAAGGAACGGCACCGGCGGGAACAGCCGCATCGCCTCCTCGATCACCGCCCGCGTGTAGGGTAGCCGCTCCACGGAAAAGTCCCCCGGTCCGGCGGCATCGATTTCGGCTTCGATCCGGGCTTGGGCAGCAGGATCCTGCGACAGGCAATACAGCGTCCAGGTCAGGGAATTGGCGGTGGTCTCGTGACCGGCGGCGATGAAGGTCACGATGTTGGCCTTCACGGCGAGGTCCGAGAGGCCGGTGCCGGTCTCGGGATCCTGCGCGGCGAGCAGCAGCGTCAGCAGATCGCGCGGCGCCTCGTCCTGCGCCATCAGCGCCCTGCGCCTGGCGATCAGCTCATCGACTACCTCGGCGAAGAAGCGACCCGCCGGGCGCGCCCGCAGGCGGCCGATCCGCGGCACGAAATCGGGTACGCCGAACACGTCGAGCGGGTCGATCGGTCCCACCGCCTCTAAAAACCGGGTGATCGCGCGCCCGAGGGCGTCCGGATCGCCCGGCAACCCCTGCGTAAAGATCGTCCGCTCCAGCACGTCCAGCGTGACCCGGGTCATCTCCAGGGCGACGTCGACCTGCTTGCCGGCCCGGCGGGCGAGACGCCGGCCGAGCCGCGCCCCGGCGGCGTTCATGGCGTCGGAAAAGCCCTGGACCGTGCGGGCGTTGAAGATCGGTGCCAGCGTCCGGCGCTGAAGCCGCCACTCGTCGCCCTCGGCACTGAGCAGGCCGTTACCAAGCCCAGGGGCGAGAACCCGGCGCTGGAGGTCGTCCTTGCGGTAATTCTCGGCGTTCTCGATCAGCACGTAGCGAACCAGCGCCGGGTCGCTCACCAGGGTGATCCGGCCCATCGCACCCTCGGCCGCCACCACCGGCAGCTTGAAATGCGCGTCCATCCACGTGGTGATCGGATTCTTACGCGCCGCCCGCAGGAACGCGAACAGGCCGAGCGGTTCCTTGAGCGGAGGCGGCACGGTAGGGCGGAACCGGGTGGCGGGCTCGGGCAGGTCGATCGTCGCGCTCATCGGCTCCTTCCGGCGGGAACAGAGCCCCGCCCTTGTCGGCGCGCTGCGGAAAACCGGCATCGCGATTCATCGGCGCCTCATTTAAGTAGGCACCGCACTGCACCAGACGTAGAGGCCACGATGTCGCCCACCGAGACCGCCACCCGCACCGAGTCCGATACGTTCGGTCCGATCGAGGTCCCGGCGCATCGCTACTGGGGCGCGCAGACGCAGCGCTCGATCCAGAACTTCAAGATCGGCACCGACCGGATGCCGGCGCCGCTGGTCCACGCCCTCGGGGTGGTGAAGCAGGCCGCCGCCCTGGTGAACAAGGATCTCGGCGCGCTCGACCCGAAGCTCGCCGATGCCATCGCGGACTCGGCCGCCGAGGTCGTGGAAGGTCGCTACGACGACGAGTTCCCGCTCGTCATCTACCAGACCGGCTCGGGCACGCAGTCGAACATGAACGCCAACGAGGTGATCGCGAGCCTCGCCAACGAGCGGCTAGGGGGCCAGCGTGGCGGGAAGTCCCCGGTCCACCCGAACGACCATTGCAACCGCGGCCAATCCTCCAACGACACTTTCCCCACCGCCATGCACATCGCGGTAGCCCGCGAGATCCAGGGGCGGCTGTTGCCGGCGCTCTCCCACCTGCATGGAGCGCTCGACGCCAAGGCCCAGGCCTTCGCGTCGATCGTCAAGATTGGCCGCACGCACCTTCAGGACGCGACGCCGGTCTCGCTGGGCCAGGAATTCTCGGGCTACGCCGCCCAGGTGGCGCTGGGCGGTTCGCGGGTCGCCGCGACGCTGCCGGGGGTGCTGGCGCTCGCCCAGGGCGGCACCGCGGTCGGCACCGGCCTCAACGCCCATCCGGAATTCGCCGAGCGCTTCGCCGCCAAGGCTGCCGAGCTGACTGGATTGCCCTTTACCTCGGCCGACAACAAGTTCGAGGCGCTGGCCACCCATGACGCCCTGGTGTTCACGCAGGGCGCGCTCGCCGCGCTCGCCGCCGGCCTGTTCAAGATCGCCCAGGACATCCGCTTCCTCGGATCGGGCCCGCGCTCCGGCCTCGGCGAGCTGTCGCTGCCGGAGAACGAGCCCGGTTCGTCGATCATGCCCGGCAAGGTCAACCCGACCCAGTGCGAGGCCTTGACCATGGTCTGCGCCCAGGTGATCGGCAACGGCACCACAGTGAGCTTCGCAGGCTCCCAGGGCAATTTCGAGCTCAACGTGTTCAAGCCGGTGATCGCCAACGCGGTGCTGCAATCGATCCGCCTGCTCGCCGATGCGGCGATCAGCTTCACCGACAATTGCGTCGTGGGCGTCAAGGCCAACAAGGACAAAATCGCCGACCTGATGAGCCGCTCGCTCATGCTGGTGACCGCGCTGGCCCCCTCGATCGGCTACGACAAGGCCGCCGAGATCGCTAAGACCGCGCACAAGAACGGCACCACCCTCAAGCAGGAAGCGCTGCGCCTCGGCTACGTGACGGAGGAAGAGTTCGAGCGCGTGGTCCGGCCGGAGACCATGCTGGCCCCCCGCGTCGACTAAATTTGCGACTTGGCCGGCGCGGATGTCACGCGCCGGTCGGCACTATCGGGAGGCGATCCGTGGCCGAGATCATCAACCTGCGTCAGGTCCGCAAGGCGAAGGCTCGCGCGGCCGACGATGCCAAGGCAGAATCGAACCGGATCGCGTTCGGGCAGCCGAAGAAGGCCAAGACCCTGCAGCAGCGGCGCAAGGCCCTGGAGACCGAGCGCCACGAGGGCCATCGCCTCGAACGGGGCGAGTCCGATCCGGCGGAATGAGGATCCGATCCTATACCCGTGCGGCCGCCTCTGTATGAGCGCGGGCCTTACCAAGCACTCCGTGATGATCGCGGGTCACCGCACCAGCGTGTCCCTGGAGGATCCGTTCTGGGCGGCCTTGCGCGAGGTCGCGGCGGCACGGGGCCAATCGCTCCAGGCGCTGATCGGCGCCATCGATGCCGGGCGCGGCGGCCAGAACCTGTCCTCGGCGATCCGGGTGTTCGTACTGGAGGCCGTGCGCCGACCGCCGATCCAGCAAACGTGAAGCAGCCCCAGGCCAGCCCGAGCTTCCCGCCTGCGGCAAAGTGTGACATCTGCGCGACAGACCAACGTAGGGTGCATCGCTCATGACCACGCGCGAACCGCTGCTCAAACCCGTTCCGATCGCCGACTTGCGGCCGACTCAGATGACGGTCGGCTACCGGGAGGTTGCGGAGAAGCGCCGTCGCTGGCGCAGCTATGACGGCGAGAAGAAACGGGCCTTCCTCGGCGCGCACATGATCCCGACGGTGCTGGGCCCCAAGAAGCGCCATTACGTGGTGGACCATCACCACCTCTCCCGCGCCCTGCAGGAAGAAGAGGTGAAGGAGGTGCTGGTGACGGTGATCGCCGACCTGCACCATCTTGAGAAGGATGCGTTCTGGACGGTGTGCGACCACAAATCCTGGGTCTACACCTACGATGCCGAGGGCGTGCGCCGGGATTTCGAGGATCTCCCGAAGGCGATCGCCGATCTGGCAGACGATCCCTTCCGCAGCCTCGCAGGCGAGTTGCGCCGGGCCGGTGGCTTCGCCAAGGACACGACGCCGTTCAGCGAGTTCCTGTGGGCGGATTTCCTCCGGCGCAACATCAAGGAGAAGCGGGTCGAGAACGATTTCTCCGACGCCCTTGAGAAGGCCATGGCGCTGGCTAAGTCGAAGGGCGCCGGGTACCTCCCGGGCTGGTGCGGCCCCTCGGAAGGCTGATCAGATCCCCCAGTAGGGCGCCACATCGTAGTAGCGGTGGATCTGCTCCTCCCAGGCGCCGTCCGCGGCCGGATCGGTGCCCTCGGGGGAGCGAGCCGGGGCAGCACGCAACTGCTCTTCCGTGAGGTCGAGCACGTAGGCGTCCTGCCGGGGCTCGAACTGGAGCACCGACCAGGGCAACGTGTAAAAATCTTCACCAAGCCCCAGGAAGCCGCCGAAGCTCATCACCGCGTAGGCGACCCGGCCGGACACCTTGTCGAGCATCAGACGTTCGATCCGGCCGATTCGACTCCCGTCGCGCCGGCGCACATCGGTGCCGATGACCCGGTCGCTGGCGATCAGGCGGCGGGGTTCCCGCGGGGCAGGCTGACCGGTTCCTGGCATGGGCGCCTCCCGATATGTCGCGTATTTGCCCGAAAAACGCCCCGGGCGTGGGCCACGTTCCAGCACGCACCCGCCGGCACGCACCCGCGCCCGCGCTCCCAGACGGACGACCATCACCGCATGCCGATGCCGCGCCTCGCCTCGTCCTTGGCCCAGAGCCTCGCGCTCGCCGCCCTGCTCCTGCCCGCTGCTGCGCAGGCCCAGGACCGCGGCAGCGTCGCCCCGAAACCCCTGCCGCCCCTAGAGCATCCGGACGCGCCCTCGACGCCCGCCAAGGCGTTGTTCGGGCGCGTGACGAAGGCCACCGCGGGACCGGCCCACATCTATGGATTCTACGCGAAGGGCTGCTTCGCCGGCGGCGAGGCGCTGCCGCTCGACGGACCGAACTGGCAGGTCATGCGCCCGTCCCGCAACCGGATGTGGGGCACGCCCCATCTCGTCGATTTCGTCGAGCGTCTGTCGCAGAAGGCCGCCCGGGTCGGCTGGCCTGGGCTGCTCGTCGGCGACATGGCCCAGCCCCGGGGCGGTCCGATGATCACCGGCCACGCCTCGCACCAGATCGGCATCGACGCCGACGTCTGGCTGACGCCCATGCCCGATCACCGCATGAGCCGGGCGGAGCGCGAGGAAACCTCCGCCACCGACATGGTCCGACCCGACCGGCTCGACATCGACCCGCGCGTCTGGACGCCGACGCACCTGCAATTGATCAAGCTCACCGCCGAGCAGCCGGAGGTGGAGCGCATCTTCGTCAACGCGGCGATCAAGAAGGCCCTGTGCCGTGACGCCGCGGGCAGCCGCTGGATGTCCAAGGTGCGCCCGATGTACGGGCACAATTACCACTACCATATCCGGCTCGCCTGCCCTGCCGACCAGGAGGATTGCCAGCCGCAGGGCGCCCCCCCGAGCGGCGACGGCTGCGACGACCTCGGCTACTGGTTCTCGGATGCGGTGTTGCACCCGAAGCCACCGAAGGTGCCGCCGAAGCCCAAGCCCGCCATGACCATGGGGGCGCTCCCGAACGCGTGCCGGGCGGTGCTGAAGGCACCGTGAGGCGATCGGGGGCAGTTCACGAACCGGCGCGATGTGCTAACGCCCCGGAATGCCCCGCTGGCTCTTCCTCATCTTCGCCACCGCCATCGCCCTCTCGGTCCTGGGCAGCGTGCTGATCGTGCTGCGCAGCCCGAACAGCACGCCGCCGCTCGTGGGCAACGCTCCCGCCCCCGCCTCGACGGGCATGCCGCCCAAGCCCCGCGGGAGCCCGTAAGGATCGTCCGGCGGCAAGTCCTGAAAGGCGTCAGGCGGCGACGCCGGTCCCCACCGGGCAGCTGACGCCGGTGCCGCCGAGGCCGCAATAGCCGCCCGGGTTCTTGGCGAGGTACTGCTGGTGGTAGCCTTCCGCGAAGTAGAAATGCTCCAGCGGCTTGATCTCGGTGGTCACGTTCGGGAAGCCGCGCTGCCGCAGTGCTTCGGCATAGGCTTCGCACACCGCCCGGGCGGTCGCCTCCTGAGCGGGGCCGTTCGTGTAGATGCCTGAACGGTATTGGGTGCCGACATCGCTGCCCTGGCGTAGGCCCTGGGTCGGATCGTGGCTCTCGAAGAAGGTCCGCAGCACCGACTCCAGCGGCAGCAAAGCCGGGTCGAAGGCGACCAGCACGACCTCGTTGTGGCCTGTCTGGCCGGTGCAGACCTCCTCGTAGGTCGGGTTCGGGGTGTAACCGCCGACATAGCCCACGGCCGTCGCGAACACGCCCTCGGGCAATTGCCAGAAGCGACGCTCCGCGCCCCAGAAGCAGCCGAGCCCGAGGACGATCGTCTCGATGCCCGGTGGATAAGGCCCTTTGAGCGGGTTGCCGTTGACGAAGTGGGTCTCGGCCGTCGACAGCGGCGTCGGACGCCCCGGCAGGGCCTCGGCGGGGCTCGGCATCTCGGGGCGCTTGCGGAACAGAAACATCGGGTTGCCTCCCGGTCTCGGGTTCCGCCCAATATGGGTAGGTGTCCACTTCGGAGAAAGCATCCGGCAGCCGGGGAACATCCGGCTCGTCGACGGCCGATAGAGGGCCCTATGCGTTCCGGGCAGGCGACGCCGTCACGGGTGTCGTCCCACTCACGCCCTCATCCTGAGGTGCCGCAGCGCAGCGAAGGCCTCGAAGGTGCCCTTCAGAGGGCGCCGCGATCCCTGGAGCCTTCCTTTGAGGCCCGCTTCGCGGTCACCTCAGGATGAGGGAGCAGGTGGGATAGCCGCATCCCGAAACCGTCCGGCATCCCTATCTTGGATTGTGCTTGGCGATCAGGGCTTCGTGAGGAACCCGATCGGCTCACGGCCCGGCTGGCCGAGCCAGAGCAGGACCGCGCCGAGACCAAGCCCGATCAGCGAGGCCGGCGCCAGGGTGAGCGGCAGGCCCAGCACATGCCAGAGCCAGGGCGCCGCCCCCTCGACGCTGCCCTGCAGGGCGCCGGCCCGGTCCTTGAACAGGGCGGCGATCACCTCTGAGAGCGGCGTCACCCGCAGGCCGTTATTGGCGATGGAGCGGGCACCGTCATAGACCAGCGCGACGAAGCCGCCGGCCATCAGCAGGAAGCCCAGGACGCGGACCAGGAAGCGGAACATCGCGGACGTCTTCGAAGCCTTGCGCGCCCGGCGGGCGCCCGTCCCGGGAGTATGGGGCCGGGCCGCCGGTTGCAACCACCGGCGCGTCCTGTTGCCGGTCCGGGACGCCCGTGTCACAGGCAGCGGGCGGCGGCGGGCCGTGCGGGAACGGTCGGCCTTGGACGCACGCGCGACGTCACTCTCCCTTGGCCTCGTGATCTTCGATTGCGACGGCGTCCTGGTCGACAGCGAGCCCCTCAGCCTCGCCTGCCTCACGGCCGGCCTCAACCGGATCGGCGTGGCGATCGACCTCGCCACCGTGCGGGCGCGGTTCACCGGCACCTCCATGCCCTCGATCATGGCGCACATCGCCCGGGACTATGGGGTTACGGCGCCCGAGGGCTTCGTCGAGGCGGTCAAGGCCGAGACCCTCGCGCTGTTCGATGTCGAATTGCGGGCGATGCGCGGCGTCGCCGAGGCGGTGGCGGCCCTCGGCCTGCCGCGCTGCGTGGCCTCCAGCAGCGATCCGGTCCGGCTGGGCCATTCCCTGACGCTCACCGGGCTGCTGCCGCTGTTCGGCGCGCACGTGTTCTCCTCGGCGCAGGTGCCGCGGGGCAAGCCCTTCCCGGACCTGTTTCTGTTCGCCGCCGACCGGATGGGGGTCCCGGCCGAGGCGTGTCTGGTCATCGAGGACAGCGTGCCCGGCGTCACGGCCGCCCGGAGCGCCGGCATGCGGGTCGCCGGCTTCACCGGCGGCGGCCATTGGGTCCACGACCCCGCCGGAGCGGACCTCGTGCACGCCGGCGCCACCCGGATCTTCTCGGATTTTTCCGATCTTGCCGCGGTGATCGCGGAGGCTTGAAGGGTCTCGTCTCTAGTGCATCGATCCAGACGGAGGCGTCAGCCGAGTCTGGAAAAATTGATGCAAAACCAAAGAACTCGTGCTCACTCGCATGAACGAAGTGAGTGCGTCAGAGCACTAGGAAGCGGAACCGGGGCCGCTTCCCTCCCAGGCGCAGCTCCGAAAACGGAAATCGCTTCCGTTGACGGTCCGTCGCCGCATCGCCATCTTCGGAAGTGCCGATGTGGCTTCGCGCCCGCGTCGGTCGCGGTGATTTGAGAAGCGTAGCTTGCGCCGCGTCATCAAACGCTAAAGCACTGCGACGGCCTTCGTGCCGCGCGGTCCTTCAGTCTGGAGGACATCCGATGTCGAAGAGACCCCCGGTCGACCACCCTACGCTCCCGAACGTGCCTTGCTGCCGCGCCCGACACCGGCGCTGTCGACGCTAGCGTGTCGACCATCATCCAGCAGTCATCGCTATCCGGCATGGCTTCACGCCGGCCCAGGGAGTTCCAAGTGCCATGCACAGTCTCTTTGCAGAACACATGCCCGGAGAGGGCCTGAAGGCGGCCGATCCGGCCACCATTCCGTTGCCTGGTCCGGCCGGGCCGCCGCGGGTGATCGAGATCGGTGAGATCACCGCCGGGATCGCCGTGCCAGAAGGGCGCGGGGTCCGGTTCTTCTCATCCGCCCGTGATTTCGATGGGCTCGACGGCACCCTCTTCCGGACCGCCGAGCAGGCGACCCGCGCGGCCCGGGAGCGCGTGCGCGCCCGCGCTCACCCCGGGGCCGGGCAGGAGCGGGCCCAGCTCCGCCGCGCTTGATCGGTGCATCGCAACAGCCCTCCGCTGAAGCAGCCGACACGCTTCGGCGGAGGGGGGATCATCCGGTTCGAGCGCGCTATCGCCCGCATTCCTCGCGGGTGCGCTTCATGGCTTCGGCGAAGCCGCCGAGCGCGTACTCGTCGCTCGTGGGATTACCGCGCATCGACGTGGTCTTGATGATGAGCTTCGGGTTGCGGGTGCTCATCTCGGAAACGACCCGGGCCTCCTCGGCCGGGTTCTGCAGCCACGCGTTCCCGTCCTTCACCACGAGGCCGTAGCGGTTGCTGCCGAGGTTGAGGCTCGGGTCCGTGGGGGTGGCGGCCGAGCCGGGTTTGACTTGGGAGGCCGCGGGCTTCGAGGGGAAGCCCAGCATCACCGCCACCTCGTTCTGGACGTTCTCGCCCTTGCGCACGCTGACGAACAGGTAGGCGGTATCGCGCTTGAGGGTCTTGGGCGAGCGGGCCTGCGGCTGCGCGATCGCGTAGCAGAGCTTGGTGCGGCCGTCGCCGTTCACGAATACGTTCCAGTCACCGAAGATCGCTACCGGTGTGGCCTGCTGCATGCCGGGGGGCGTCACCGCTCTCTTCTCGGCCCGGGCCGCCGGCCGCTGGCGGCCGCGCCGACGGCCACGCTGGGCCGGGGCCGCATCGTCCCCACTGGTATCGACCGCAGCGTCCTGTGCCCACGCGACCGTGGCGGACAGGCCCGGGACGCCGAGCAGACCTCCGAAGACACCGGTGACGAGACCGGATGAGAGCAAGACGAGAGCTCCGACCGGGAGCAGACGTGAGGCGCGGACCATCTTCACTTCCTGACGACGGGCGGCCCTTTCAAGGGCCGGACCGGGGTTCAGGATTAGTGAAGCTTGCGTAAAACGTCTGCAAGATGGCGAGAGAGCGCCATCCGCATCAGATCGCGCGTGCCTCCACGGCCTGCGCGGCGATCACCACCGCTGCGGCGGCAACCGGTTCGACCGTCTCACCGATAGCCATCGGAACGGCGTTCGGTTGCGCGGGGACGGCCTGCTTGCGGGGCGGATCGTTGTAGGGGGTGTTGTAGCCCTTGCGCACGGCGGCCCAGTAGGCCTCCCGGGTCAGGCCGGAACCGGTCAGGGCGGCATCGATCATCGCCGTCGCCCGTGCCGCCAGATCCGAAACCTCTTCCGGCTGCAGCCAACTCTCGACAGGCATCCTGCGCACTCCGTTCCACACGGCAAAGCTTGTAACGGGTCGGACTTAGCCAGATGGTGAACGCACGACTTGGCGGATGGTTGCACCGCACAATTTTCTTCCCCGTCTGTGGGTAAGCGGGATGGCGCACACACTGGCCTGGCGTGAGCCGGGACCAGCCCCGCGCACCGGTTTTTGTCATCAAGGATTCGCTGACCAAACCAAGAGGCATCCGGGCAAGCCAGAGAATTGCCCTGCACCTGGGAGGCTAATCCGCTCCAGATCGGAGCTTACGGCTCCGGGCAAGTCAGGCCCTCGCCAAATAATTCGCTCTCTACTTCCAGATTCTGCGAACTCATCTCGACATTCGGATTTTATCACTTGCAAATCCCGCGTCGATGCGGGACCATTTCTTTGCCGTATCGTATGAGTCCGTCACTCAACTCAGGGCCGCTCCCACGGGCGGTGAAGCCTCCATGATCGGAGCCGTGAACAGGGTGCTGCCGGTCCCGCGCTCCGCGACGGCGGTGAGGGATCCGGCTCCCGGGGAGCGCCGGGCGCGGGCGCAGGACGACGTCCGGACCGACCCCGCCCTGGAAGCCCTGCGCCGCGCGCGTCGGGCCGAGATGGAGAGCCTGCTCGCATTCATGGCTTCGGCCCCGCCGGGCGCGCACGCCGTGGCGGCCCATACGCTGCAGGAGGCGGAGCGGAAGCTCGCGCGGCTCAAGGCGGAGGCCCGGGCGGCAGCGGCCTCCAGCGACCGGAAGGCGGCCCGCCAGATCGCCCGGGATCTGGCCATGCTTGCCCGCGTGATCGCTGATGCCGCCCAGGATTACGCCGTCGCGGAGGCGCAGCCGGACGTCGTATCGCCCGCCCTGGCCAAGGCCGCCGCGCGGATGAATGCCCCGTCCCGGGCCGGAGACGCGATCGATGTGGGATCCCTGATCGGAGAGGCAGCCTCGGCCGCCGCCGAGGTGACGCAGGCCAAGACGGAGAGCGAGGCGCCGGATACGGCAGCGCCGAAGAAGGCTGAGGCCAACGGCGAGATCCGGCAGCCGGTGGATTCCGGAACCGCACCCAACAGCGCTTCTCCGAGTGGAGCGGGCAGCCCGGGCGATGAGGACATCCTGGTCAAGGCCCACAGACTGTTCGAAGAGGCCGTGGCGTGGCTGCACGCGATGGCGGCCTTGATCAGCAGGCGGCCGAGCCGGGCAGGCCACGCCGAGCCGGACGAGCCGATTCCGGTCTGGCCTTTGGGACTGTCCCTGCCTTCCACAAGCGCCCCTCTACCGGTTGCCTCTCACGGCCAGTGAATGACGAGATCGAAGCCTTCCTCCGGCGCGGGCGGGACAACATAGCGGCTGACCAGATCGAAATCCGCCTCCGTCACCGTGAAGTCGTGCGTGCCTTCGGCGTTCCGTCGGAGCAGGCGGGCCTTGCAGACCGCATCGGGCACATCGAAGACGTGGAGCTGGTGCGCGACACCGGCCGCCTCGAACAGGGTCCGCATCCAGGCCCGGTTGGTCAGCGTGTTGGCCGGAAAATCCAGAACCACCGACACGCCGAGGCTCAGAAGGGACACGATGTGCGGCCCCATGGCGTCGCGCAGCCGCGCCGCGTTGCGGGCGTAGTCGGCGAGACAGGTCTGCGCGTCGGGATAGAGCCGGGCGAGCCAGTGATCTTCTGCGATCACGACGGTGTCGGGTTCCTGCCCGAGGCGGGCGGTGAGCGTCGATTTTCCGGCCGCGATCATGCCGCACACAAGGTGCAGCGTCGCATCGTTCCTGGACAAGGTGGGAGACCTTGAGCTTGCGGCACCGAGGCCGCGAAGGCGTTCACATGCGGGATCGCCCGGCCTGACGGATCAGACCGGGTATCGAATGCGACCGCGAATCGCGGTCCCCGCGCTGTGAACCCACAAGGTCATGGGCGAACCGTGCCATCGCCCGGCCGCCTTGGCCAGGGGGTGTCCTGCACAGGGCGCCCGGATCCGCTCAGCCGAGCCGCTCGATCCAGCCCTGCGCCTGCTTGCGCACGTTCACGGGCGCAGTGCCGCCGTAGCTGGTGCGGCTCGCCACCGAGTTCTCGACGCCGAGCACCGCGTAGACCGCCTCGGTGATCCGCGGCTCGGCCTCCTGCATCTCGGCCAGCGACAGTTCCTCCAGCCCAACACCCTTGGTCGAGGCGGCGCCGACGAGGCGGCCAGTGACGTGGTGAGCCTGACGGAACGGCAGTCCGAGTTCGCGCACCAGCCAGTCGGCGAGATCGGTGGCGGTGGCGTAGCCCGAGCCAGCGGCTTGGCTGAGCACCGCGGCGTTGGGCTCGAGGTCCTTCACCATGCCGGTCATGGCGGCCAGGCATAGGGACAGCGCTTGGAGCGCGTCGAACGTGCCCTCCTTGTCCTCCTGCATGTCCTTCGAATAGGCGAGCGGCAGCCCCTTCATGACAACGAGCAGGCCGGTCAGCGCGCCGATGATCCGGCCGGACTTCGCCCGCACCAGCTCGGCGGCATCGGGGTTGCGCTTCTGCGGCATGATCGACGAGCCGGTGGTATAGCCGTCCGACAGCCGCACGAAGTTGAACTGCGCCGAGGTCCAGACCACCAGCTCCTCGGCGAAGCGCGACAGATGCACGGCGCAGATCGAGGCAGCCGCGAGCGATTCAAGGGCGAAGTCGCGGTCGGCGACCGAATCGAGGGAGTTGGCGGTCGGCCGGTCGAAGCCGAGCGCCGACGCGGTGGCGTGCCGGTCGATCGGGAAAGAGGTGCCGGCGAGCGCGGCGGCGCCGAGCGGGCATTCGTTGAGCCGCGCCCGGGCGTCGCGGAACCGCCCCCGGTCGCGGGCCAGCATCTCGACATAGGCCAGGCAATGGTGGCCGAAGGTCACCGGCTGGGCCGATTGCAGATGGGTGAAGCCCGGCATCACGGTCTCGGCGTGCGTCAGCGCCTTTTCGGCCAGCGCCCGCTGCAGGTCGGCGGCCTGCTGATCGAGGGAATCGAGGGTGTCGCGCACCCAGAGCTTCATATCGGTGGCGACCTGATCGTTGCGCGAGCGCGCCGTATGCAGGCGCCCGGCGGCCGTGCCGACGATCTCGGTAAGCCGGCTCTCCACCGACATGTGGATGTCTTCGAGTTCGCGCTTGAACACGAAGGTGCCGGCTTCGATCTCGTCGCGCACGGACTTGAGCCCGGCCTCGATCGCAGCCACATCCTCCGCGGGCAGGATGCCGGCTTGGCCGAGCATCGCCACATGCGCCAGCGAGCCGCGGATATCCTGGGGCGCGAGGCGCTTGTCGAATCCGATGGAGGCGTTGATCTCCTCCATGATCTCCGCCGGGCCGCTCGCGAAGCGGCCGCCCCACATCCGGTTGCTCATGTCGATCCTTCCGCGCCCTGAACGTCCCGGCAGGCAAAGCTGATGCCCAGCCGCACACCCATCCTGGCCGGCGCAGGCGTCGTCGCGCTCGCCGTCCTCGGGATCGCCCTATACGGGAGCGGTCTCCTGCCCGGCAACACGGGCGGGGCGCTCCAGCCCTGCGCTGCCGCCAAGCCGGCACTCGCCCGGGTCGACGCCGCCGCGAAGGGCGAGGTCGCCGCCATGCAGGCCCTGCCGCAGGCCCGGCCCGCCCCCGAGATCCGGTTCAAGGGCCCGGGCGGGGCCGAGACCGAGCTCACCGATCTCAAGGGCCGGCTGCTGCTGGTCAATCTTTGGGCGACGTGGTGCGCCCCCTGCAAAGCCGAGATGCCGGCGCTCGACCAACTTCAGACGCAGCTCGGTGGGCCGGATTTCCAAGTCGTCGCCATCAATGTCGACACCCGCAACCTGGAGAAGCCGCCGGAATGGCTGAAACAGGCCGGCATCCACGACCTCGCCTTCTATGCCGATCCCGGCGGGCGCGTGCTCCCGGCGATCCAGCGCGACACCCAATCCCCCGGCCTGCCGACCACCATGCTGATCGACGCGCAGGGCTGCACCCTCGGGGTGATGAAGGGGCCGGCCGCGTGGTCGAGCCCGGATGGGCTGGCGCTGATCCGCGCGGCTCTGGGGCGGACGTCGTAGAGGTTTTCTGTCCAGCTTGCTTGCCCCCGCCTCCGATGCGCGGCAAGGCCTGCCGCGATGACATCGCCAGCCCCCCATCGCACCCCGCCGAGGCGCGGCCCGCGCCCCCTTTCGGCCATCCGCACGCTGCTCGCCAGTGAGGCGGCGGGCGGGCTGATCCTGATGGGCGCGGCGGCGCTCGCCCTCGTCATCGCCAACGGGCCGTTTGCCGGGACCTACGCGCACGCGCTCCACAACGCCCTCGGGCCGATGAGCGTCCAGCACTGGATCAACGACGGGCTGATGGCCGGGTTCTTTCTGCTGGTCGGCTTGGAGATCAAGCGCGAGGCGCTGGACGGGCGGCTGCGCACCTGGCCGGACCGGATGCTACCCGGCTTCGCGGCACTCGGCGGCATGGCGGTTCCGGCCGGATTCTACGCGCTCGCCAATGTCGGCAGTGACACCCTGCGGGGCTGGGCAATCCCGGCCGCCACCGACATCGCCTTCGCGCTCGGTGTCCTGGCACTCCTCGGGTCCCGGGCACCGGTCTCCCTGAAGATCTTCCTCAGCGCGGTGGCGATCATCGACGATCTCGGCGCCGTGCTGATGATCGCACTGTTCTACAGTTCCGGCCTCGACCTCACGATGCTGGGACTGGCCGCCCTCGTGGTCGCCGGCCTCTACGGACTCAACCGGGCCGGCGTATCGTGGCTTCCGGCCTACCTGATTCTCGGCCTCGTGCTCTGGGTCCTCGTGTTGCGCTCCGGGATCCATGCGACCATCGCGGGCGTGCTCCTGGCGCTCACCATCCCGATCCGGGTCAGCCCAGGTCGCCCCGAGGACGCGCTCTCGCCGCTGCATCGGCTGGAGCACGCGCTGGCCCCCTGGATCACCTACGGGGTGGTGCCGGTCTTCGGTTTCGCCAATGCGGGCGTGAACCTGACCGGCCTGACCGGCGACGCGCTGCTCCAGCCCGTGACGCTCGGCATCGCGGCCGGCCTGTTCCTGGGCAAGCAAGCCGGCGTATTCGCGAGCCTGCGGCTCGCCGTCGCGCTCGGGCTCGGGCAGCGCCCGGCCGGCGCGGGGTGGGGGCAGGTCTACGGCGTCGCCGTGCTGTGCGGCATCGGCTTCACCATGAGTCTGTTCATCGGCGGCCTCGCCTTTGCGGACCCGCAGCACGAGACCGCGGTGAAGCTCGGCGTGCTCACGGGCTCCGCGCTGTCGGGCCTCGTGGGCGCGGCGATCCTCCTCCTCGCCCGGCCCCGCGCTGCCGCGGCCTGAACCCGTCCGCGCGACCCCGGCTTCGCGGCACGGGCCGAAATGCGCTACCCCCTGCTGGCATGCGCTTCTATCTTGGCCTCGCCACCACCTTTCACGATCCGGCCCTCGCACTGGTCGGGCCCGACGGCACCCTGCTCTTCGCCGAGGCTGCGGAGCGCCACCTCCAGTACAAGCGTGCGCCGAACTGCGAGCCGGACGCCCCGGCCCGGATGGCCTCACTGCTGAAGGAGCACGTGCCGCCGGGCTCGGAACTCGTGATCGCCTCCACGTGGGGTGCGCAGTTCAGCGACTTCCTGCGGGGCCAAGCCGGCGCCGGCGCCTTCGACCTGATGGCGCTCGCCGCCCACACCACCGCGCTCAACCGCTCCTTCGTCCCCGAACAGGCGGAGCGGGTGTTCATCGCCGATCTTCACGGCGCGCAGGAGCGGGCCGGCCACGGCACCCTGCTGGCGCTGAACCAGGAGGCGCGGATCACCGGTGCGGCCCCCCGGGCCACGATCGCCGGGCAGCGGCGCTACCCGCACCACCTCTGCCACGCCGCCTACGGCCTCTGGGGCAGCCCCTTCGCGGAGGCCACCGCCCTGGTGGTCGACGGCATGGGCGAAACCGGCGCGGCTGCGATCTACCGGATGGAGGAGGGCCGGATCTCCGAGCTGCGCCGCCATCGCGGGCGCGGGTCGCTCGGCTTCCTCTACGGGCTGATCACCGATCTCGCCGGCTTCGACCAAGTGAAGGGCGAGGAGTGGAAGATCATGGGGCTCGCCCCCTACGGCCAGCCCGATTTTGACCTCGCCGCGCTCCTCGCCCGCCTCTGCACGGTCGAAGCCGGTCGCCTGCGCTACGCCGACGCCGAGACGATCCGGGCCGTCGCCGAGGAGATCCGCGCGCGTCGCCCGGCGGATGCCCTGGAGAACGGCTGGGCCAACCTCGCCCGCTGCGGCCAGGATTTTTTTGGGATTTTGATGGACGCGTTGGTGGCGGAGGCGTACGCGCTGGCGCCCTCCGAGAACCTGGTGATCGCCGGGGGCTGCGGCCTCAACTCGTCCTTCAACGGCCGGGTTCTGGGCCGCTCCGACTTCGCCCGGCTGCACGTGCCCTCGGCCCCGGCCGATGACGGCAACGCGGTCGGGGCCGCGTGGCTCGCCTACGCGGAGGATCATCCGGACTGGGCCGGGCCGCCGCGCGAGCAACGCCCGCTCTCACCCTATCTCGGCTCGCGGGTCTCGACCGCCCCCATGGAGCGCCTTGCCGAGCAGGAGCCCCGCGCCCGGCGCGTCGGCCACGCGGAGGCGACGCAGGCCGCGGCGCGAATCCTAGCGGAGGGCGGCCTCGTCGGCTGGGTGCAGGGCCGGGCCGAGTTCGGGCCCCGGGCGCTCGGCAACCGCTCGATCCTCGCGGATCCACGGCCGGAGGGCGCCAAGGACGCGCTTAACGCCAAGGTGAAGTACCGGGAGTCGTTCCGGCCCTTCGCCCCCTCGGTCCTGGCCGAGGCCGGGCCGGACTGGTTCGAGGATTACGCCGACAGCCCCTACATGGAGCGCACCCTGGTCTGGCGGGAGGCGGTCCGTGCCCGCGTGCCGGCGGTCGTGCACGCAGACGGCACCGGCCGGCTCCAGAGCGTCACGGCGGCGCGCAACCCCGCCTACGCCGCTCTGATCGAAGCCTTCGCCGCTATCACGGGCGTGCCGATCCTGCTCAACACCAGCTTCAACGTCATGGGCAAGCCGATCCTCCACAGCGCGGAGGACGCGATCCTGATGTTCTACACCACCGGCCTCGACGCCCTCGTGGTCGAGGATTGGCTGGTGGTGAAATGAGACGCGCCGCGCCCGGAAGAGACGCGGCGCGTGATTTGGTGCTGCAGCCCGTGCGAAAAGCTTACTCGCAAACCTCGACGCGGCGGTAGGTGAACTCGCCGTCGCCGAGCCACTCCTTGCGGCGCTCGTAGTGGCAGATCGGGCCGCGGCGCTCGCGGATCACGACGGGCTCGGGCTCCTCGACGAGCACGCGGCGCGGACGGTACTCCGGCGGCGGGGGCGGAGGCGGGTTGTTGGCGCCGTTGATGAGGGCGCTGCCCACGACGCCGCCGACCACGCCAGCCGCGAGGCCGCCGACGATGGCGCCGGTCTGGTCGCGGGCGGTGGCCGGGGCGACGGCCCCGAGCACCAGGGTCGTCGCAAGGGCGGCGGCCCCGGCGCGAATCATCGTGAAGGAACCGCTGAAGGACACGCGCAACATCTCCCGTTCGTGTTGAGCACAATCCAACACCGGAGGATTAAAAATCCCCGAAGCCGCCCAATGCGAACATGTGCCAGATGAACCGGACGATTCGAGCTCGGATGGGATCAGAGCAGCCCGTCGAGGCTCTCCACCACAGTCATTGGGGCGAGGTCGGCGTATTCCTCCGGCAGCCCCTTGCGGTTGACCCAGGCGGTGCGGAACCCGAAGGCGGTCGCCCCCGCCACATCCCAACGGTTCGAGGAGCAGAACAGCACGTCCCTTGCCCCGACAGCGAGCCGGGTCAGGGCGCTCCGGTAGGCGTCGGGGTGAGTCTTGAAAACCTGCGCGTCGTCCACCGACAGCACGGCGTCCAGGTGATCGGCCAGCCCCGCCGAGGCTACGGCGCGGTCGACCATGGCGGCGTTGCCGTTAGTCAGGATCGCGGTGCGGATGCCGCGCTTGCGCAGGGCCGCCAGCACGCCCGGCACCTCCGGATAGGCCTCGAGGTCGCGGTAGGCGTCGAGCAACCGCTCCCGCAGGCCCGCATCGACGTTCGGGTGGACCTCGAGCGCGTAGTCGAGGGCCCGTACGGTCAGGTCCCAGAAGGCGGCGTAGCGACCCATCAGCGACAGGGTCCAGCTGTATTCGAGCTGCTTGGTGCGCCAGACCTCGGACAGGTGGTCGGCGTCCGGCCCCACCGCCCCAGCGTAGCGCTGGACCGCGGCGTTGACGTCGAACAGCGTGCCGTAGGCGTCGAAGACGGCGGCCTTCACGCCCGCGAGCAGTCCTGATGCGTCGGTCATGGCGATCCTCTCTAGGTGCTACCGCCCGATCTGGGGCCGGACCCGCACCGCGGCGAGCCCGACCTTTTTCTCACGCACGGCGCAGGCGCAGGCCGAACAGGTGCAGCAAACCTGCCAGCAGGCCGCCATAGACCACCGCGCCGGCGAGCCCGAGCAGTGCCAGAACGGCGAGTTCGCGCCCGTGCGACAGGGCCGGAACCAGCGCCTGGGCGAGGCCCTGGCCGTAGACGGCCACCACCGCGAGACCGAGGCAGGCGAGCACGACCCCCGCGACGGTGAGCCCGAGCGTGCGCCCCGGTGCCGTCCAGTTCCGGCGTTTGGCTAGGACGAGCAGCAGGATCAGGTTCACCCACTGGGCGACCGCTGTGGCGAGCGCCAGTCCGGTCACACCATAGGGACCGGTGAGCCAAAGCTTAAGGGCGACGTTCACCCCGATCGCCGTGAGCGAGGCCCAGAGCGGGGTCTTGGTGTCCTGGCGGGCATAAAAGCTCGCCGTCGCGCTGCGGACCAGCACCACGGCCGGCAGCGCGAAGCCGTAGGCCGCCAGCACCGAGGCGGCCCGGGCGGCATCTTCCGCGCTGAAGGCCCCGCGCTGGAACAGGGCCGCCATGATCAAACCCGGGATGGTCAGGAACGCCACCGTGAACGGCGCCGAGAGCGCCAGGGAGAAGCCCGCCGCCCGGTTCTGGGCCGCATGCGCCCCGGCGACGTCCCCAGCGGCGATCCGGCGGCTCATCTCGGGCAGCAGCACCGTGCCGGCCGCGATGGCGATGACCCCGAACGGGAGCTGGTAGAGCCGATCGGCGTAGTAGAGCGCCGAGACCGCGCCGGTCGGCAGCCAGCTCGCGATGATCGTGTCGGCGAAGGCCGCGATCTGGAATCCGGCGGAGCCGATCACCGCCGGCCCGAGCACCGCAAAGAAGCGTTTCAAGGCCGGATCGGCCCGCGGCACGGCGAGGTCCGGCATCACGCGCACTCTCCGGCAGCCCCACCAGAGCAGGCCGAACTGGAGCACGCCCGAGACGGCCACTCCCCAAGCGGCCGCGTAGGCAGCGTTCGGGAACAGGAAGCTCACCGACAGGGCCGCCAGCATGGCGAGGTTGAGCAGCACCGGCGCGCCGGCCGCCACGGCGAAGTGCCGGTGGGCATTGAGGATGCCCGACAGCAGCGTCACCAACGTCATGAACAGCAGGTACGGGAAGGTGATCCGGGTCAGCGCCACCGCGAGCTGGAAACGCTCGCCATCCTCGGCGAAGCCCGGCGCCAGGGCGTGAACCACCCAGGGCATCGCCGGAAGAGCAAGGTTGAGCAGCACAAGCTGCACGATCAGCATCAGCGTGAAGACGCGATCGGCGAAGCGGTGCGCGACCCCCGGTTCACCGGCCTCCGCGAGCCCGGCATAAGCCGGCACGAAGGCGGTGTTGAACGCGCCCTCGCCGAAGATCGCGCGGAAATGGTTCGGCAGCCGGAACGCCACCACGAACGCGTCCGCCATGGGCCCGGCGCCCATCACGGCGGCCATCACAACGTCCCGGGCGAAGCCGGTGACGCGCGAGACCAGGGTCCAGCCGCCGACCGAGAGGATGGAGCGGATCATGGATTCGGGCGCAACGCTGTTCGGCGCCGCTCTCCCCGCAGAAGGGTGAAGGAGCGCTGTTCCACCGTCACGGATATTGATCGCAAAGGAATGGCCGGACCCTTCAGCACCGGGTCATCCGATGATGCGCGCATCAAGAGCCGGTTTCTTCGGCCACCTCAAGGGTGCCGCGGACACAAGGCCCGCGACACCGGCTGGACGCCTCAGGCGGTTGCCTCGGCGTACATCTTCTCGACGTGCTCCCAGTTCACGAGGTTCTCGATGAACGCCTTGAGGTAGTCGGGCCGGCGGTTGCGGTAATCGATGTAGTAGGAGTGCTCCCACACGTCGACGCCGAGGATCGGCTTCGCACCGTGGACCAGCGGGTTCTCGCCGTTCGGGGTCTTCATGATGGCGAGCTTGCCGTCCTTGACGGCCAGCCACGCCCAGCCCGAGCCGAACTGGCCAATGCCCGCCTGGATGAAGTCCGCCTTGAACTTCTCGGCGCCGCCGAGATCCTCGTCGATCTTCTTGGCGAGCGCACCCGGGATCGCGCCGCCGCCGTTGGGCTTCATCCACTGCCAGAAGTGGATGTGGTTGTAGTGCTGGCCGGCATTGTTGAAGAGCGGCTGATTCGTGTTGTAGGCGGCCTTGACGATCTCCTCGACGCTCTTGCCCTGGAGATCGGTGCCCTCGAGCAGCTTGTTGCCCGTATCGACATAGGCCTTGTGGTGCTTGTCGTGGTGAAACTCGAGGGTTTCCTTCGACATGTACGGCCCGAGCGCATCATACGCGTAGGGCAGTTCCGGCAGGGTAAAGGTCATCGCGTCTGTCTCCGCTTGGCAAAGAACATGGGCAAAGGGCAGCCTCGTCCCGGCGGGGGCTCCCGAGTCGAGAGACCGCTAGGTAAGTCGGGCGCCGCAGGACGGCAACGCCGTTCCGGGCCGGCCACGTGGGAACTTCCGGAAACGGAAGCCGCTAGGCTGCTCGGGCCCCGCCACAGACAACCGGCGGCGTGCGCTATCCCGGGAGATCTCGCCGTCCGGTTTTGCAATATCCCGGCCAGGCCTTACTGTGCGCAACGCCTTTAGGGCCGGCGGGAGCCGGCACGTGCCAGAGAGTCTCATGATCGCTGCGCTGTTCGCGCTCGCCGCCGCCATGATCATCGGGGGCTGCGCCGCCGTGATCCAGGGCTTCCCGTATGTACGGTTGGAGAGCGGACTCGCGATGGTGATCGCGGGCTCGGTGGCGGCCTCATCGGGGGCGGTCCTGCTGGGCCTCGGCGTGCTCGCCGTCAGCTTCCGGCGCGTCGCGCGGGCGATCGAACAGGTTCCGACATCGGGGCCGCGGCAGGTCTCGCCCGAAGCTGCGCTCCTTGCCTCGCCCGGCGCGGCGCCGAACACCGCCGACGAGGGCCGGGCTCGGCTGCCGATTCTGCCCGCGGCCCCAGCCTTCATCGTGCCATCGGTGGTCGAGCCGCCCTTCGATCCCGAGCGCCCTCGGATCGAGCCAAACCTGGATCTCCGGCCGGAGGCGGCTTCACCTGTGCCGGCCGATCTACCGAAACCGGTCCGGTCCGAGCCGACCCTGTACACCCCTGTACCGCCCATCGTCCCGCGGGGGCCGATCCCCCCGTCCCAGCCGGAGACGCCTCGATCCGAGGCGGTGCAGTCCGTGGGGGTGCAGCCGGCAGGCGTGATCGCCCCCGAGGATGATCTGTTCGCCGCGCCCGAGTCCCTCCTTGGACCGGGGGCAGGGCCGCCTGCGCATCTGACCCCCGAGCCCGAGCCGAAGCCCTCGGCCCCGCAGCCCGACACGCGCACCGTGGTCGGGCGCTACGCCTCGGGCGGCAACACCTACGTGATGTTCGAGAACGGCTCGATCGAGGCAGAGACGCCGCAGGGCCGGTTCACCTTCGCGTCCCTCGACGAGCTGAAGGCCTTCGTGGACGGAGGCGGCGAATCCGGCACGCGGGGCGCAGCCTGAGCGCCCGTTTCGGGGGGATCACACCAGCGGGTTGAGGCTGTCGTTGCGCGGCGGGATCGGGGCCCGCATGGTGAGGGCGAAGCCGCCGGGGGCGTAGTCGGTCGTCACCTCGGCCTGGACCTGCGCGATCAGGACCCTCTGGAGCAGCCGCGAGCCGAAACCCTGGCGGCTCGGCGGTGCCACCGGCGGCCCGCCGGTCTCCCGCCACGAGAAGCGCAGGATCCCGGCCGGTCCGCCGGGCTCCAGGGTCCACTCCACCGCGACCCGTCCCGTGCGGTTCGAGAGCGCCCCGTACTTGGCGGCGTTGGTGGTGAGTTCGTGGATCGCCATCCCGATCGGCACCGCGATCTCGGAGGGCAGGTCGATGGCTGGCCCCGACAGGCTGATGCGGCCCTCCGCGCCGCCGTCCGCGGTCACCTCCGCGTAGGGCTTCAGCTCGTTGAGCAGGAGGTTCTCCAGCGAGGCCATCTGCCATGTGTCCTCGGTGAGCACCGAGTGCGTGTGGGCCAATGACTTGATGCGCCCGACGAAGGCCTCGTAGAAGCTCTCGATGCTGGACGCCGTCCGCGCCGTGGAACCCACGATCGCCTGGACGGTGGCCAGCGTGTTCTTCACCCGGTGGTGCAGTTCGCGGATCAGCAGGCTCTGGCGTTCCTCGGCGAGGCGCCGGTCGGTCACGTCCGCGACCACGCCGATCAGGCGGCGCGGCAGGCGGCCGGGGGCATCGCGCTCGAACCGGCCGGCCATGTCGATCGTGCGCCAGGCGCCGTCCGATTTGCGCCGGATGCGGCCGCCGATCTGCAGGATCCCGTCCTCACGCAGCGCCCGCGAGATCGCCTTGCGCACGGCCGGGCGGTCCTCCGGGTGGAGGATGTCGTTCAGGAACTCGGCCTTGCCGATGGTGCCGTCCTCGGGCGCGTGCCCGAAGATCTCGTACATGTGCTCGTTCTCCCAGATCGCTTGGTCCTCGAGCATGTGCCACTCGAAGATGCCGAGCTTCGCGATCGTGGTCGCGACCCGCAGGCGCTGGTCGCGGGACAGGATCTCGTCCCGGGCCTCGACCCGGGTGGTGATGTCCTGGATGACGCCGACCATGCTGGCGGGCTCGCCGTCGGAGCCAAGCACAGCCTGTCCCCGAACGCGCAGGATCACCGTCCGCCCGGCCACCGTGATGGGCGTGTCGAACTGATAGGGTGAACCGGTCGCGCCCGCCTCGGCGATGAGCGCGCTGAGGCGCGCGAGTTCGGCCTCCGACAGGCTGGTCTTCATGTCCTCCCACGAGACGGAGCGGCCCGGCGGCCGGCCCAGGATCCGTGCCGCGCGCCGAGACAGGGTGAGGAGACCCGTCGCCCGGTCCCAGCGCCATTCGCCGAGACCCGCGGCGGACAGCGCCTCGCTGTTCGCCTCGGAATGGGCGGCCACATCCACGTCGACGGCTTCAACCACGAGGGTGCGGCCGGCCCGGCTTACCCGCACGTCGAGGGGGCTGCCACTCGTCCGTCGCCAGACCTGGAGGCCAGCCTGAAGGCCGATCTGACGGTCTCCTGGGCCTCCGCCAAGCACGTCGGCCACCGCCCGGCCGGGCAGCGTGCCCGGCGCCCATCCGATCAGATCGTGCAGGGTCCGGTTTGCGGCGGCGATCACGCTCTCGTCCGCCGACAGCACGAGGAGGCCGATCGCGGCCTCCTCGAAGCCGGCGCGATATGGGTCGTCCGCCGCCGGGCCCTGGGCCACCCGCTCACTCACTTGGACGAATCCTCGAACCCGCCCCAGCGCGCTCCCGCAGGAGCTGGCCCCTCGCCCGCCACGACCGAATCAGGATGGCGCCCGAGCGTGGCCGTGGCAAGGTGGTCCCCTGGAATTGCGGTGCCCCGTTCCCGCGGGCTTAGAGCCTGGGCGGCCGAAGGGGAAGCCGGGCTTGCGTCAGGCCGAAGTTTCGGAGCCGCGCGGCAGGCGGGCGAATTCCAGGTAGGTCGGCCGCCGTCCGGCCGCCAGCGCCTTGGCCTCGTAGCGGGTGCCGGGCCAGCCCGGGAAGGCTTTCGTCCAGTCCGACGCTGCCCGCGCCGTCCAAGTCAGGACCGGGCAGCGCGCGGCCCGCACCAGGGTCCAGCCGGCATAGTCGTCGATGTCGCTGGCGAAGCGGAACAGGCCGCCATCCTTGAGGACCCGGCCGATCTCGGCGAGCGAGGCGTCCGAGACGAAGCGGCGCTTGCGCTGGCGCCGCTTCGGCCACGGATCGGGATAGAGCAGGTAGACCCGGTCCAGGCAGGCATCCGGCAGGCGCGCCAGCAGGGCGGTCACGTCTTCGTCGCGGATGCGGATGTTGCGTAAGGACCGCGCCTCGATCGCGGCGAGCAGCTTCACCACGCCGTTGACGAAGGGCTCTGCCCCGATGAAGCCGATCTCGGGCTGGGCCGCGGCCTGCGCGGCGAGGTGCTCTCCGCCGCCGAAGCCGATCTCGAGCCAAACCGCTTCGGGTGGAGCGGGGAAGAGCGTGCGCGGATCGAGGGTCCGATCGTCCGGCGGCAGGCTCACGCGCAGGTTAGGCAGCAGATCGGCGAGTCGCCGCTCCTGCTCGCCTCGCAGACGCTTGCCCTTGCGCCGGCCGAAGAAGGCGCGTTCCGGCTCCTCGGCCGAGGGACCGGGCTGCCGGCTCATCTCAGACATGGCAACGACTTGGTCTCGGCCCGTTCAGCGCAGAGCGAAAGGATTCCAACGGGCGCGAGCCCTTTGGCGGGTCGTCAGGGCTGAGCCCGACAGCAGGGCTCCGCCCTGCACCCGCAAAAGGTCTCGACCTTTTGAAACCAGATTGCGCGAGGCTCAGGCCAGCGCCGACTTCAGCTTGTCGGCGAGGTCGGTCCGCTCCCAGGAGAAGCCGCCATCGGCCTCGGGGGCGCGGCCGAAATGGCCGTAGGCCGCGGTGCGCGCGTAGATCGGCTTGTTGAGGCCGAGCGCCGTGCGGATGCCGCGGGGCGAGAGATCCAGGGCGTCCATCAGCACGCCTTCGAGCTTGGCCTCGTCCACGTTTCCGGTGCCATGCAGGTCCACATAGATCGAGAGCGGCTTCGACACGCCGATCGCGTAGGCGAGCTGGATCGTCGCGCGGCGGGCGAGCCCGGCGGCCACGACGTTCTTGGCGAGGTAGCGGGCCGCGTAGGCCGCCGAGCGGTCGACCTTGGTCGGATCCTTGCCCGAGAAGGCACCGCCGCCGTGGGGCGCCGCGCCGCCGTAGGTGTCCACGATGATCTTGCGGCCGGTGAGGCCGGCATCGCCGTCCGGGCCGCCGATCACGAACTTGCCGGTCGGGTTGACGTGCCAGGCCGTGCTCTCGTTGACCCAGCCCTCCGGCAGGGCCTTGCGGATGTAGGGCTCGACGATGGCGCGCACATCCGCCGAGTCCAGGGACTCGTCGAGGTGCTGGGTCGAGAGCACGATCTGGGTCACCTCGACCGGGCGGCCGTTCTCGTAGCGGACCGTCACCTGGCTCTTGGCGTCGGGGCCGAGCTTGGCGGCATCGCCCTGCTTGGCCCGGCGGGCGTCGGCGAGGTCCTTGAGGATCCGGTGGGCGTAGAAGATCGGGGCCGGCATCAGCTCGGGCGTCTCGTCGGCGGCGTAGCCGAACATGATGCCCTGGTCGCCCGCACCCTCATCCTTGTTGCCGGCGGCGTCCACGCCCTGAGCGATGTCGGCCGACTGGGCGTGCAGGTGGATGGCGACGTCGTTGTTCTTCCAGTGGAAGCCAGCCTGCTCGTAGCCGATATCCTTCACCGCCTCGCGGGTCAGGGCTTCGAGATCCTTGAAGGTGACCGAGTCCGGCCCGCGCACCTCACCGGCGATGACGATGCGGTTGGTGGTGGCCAGCGTCTCAACCCCGAGCCGCGCTTCCGGCATCGCCGTCAGGTAGGCATCGACCACGGTGTCCGAGATCCTGTCGCAGACCTTGTCCGGATGCCCCTCGGAGACGGACTCGCTGGTGAACAGGTAGTTGGAACGCGGCATGGACGGCCTCGCCTGCAGAGCACGCCTGCGCGATCGCGGCGCTTGACCCTAGTTTGGGTCGGGGTTCTCGCACCCGACCCGAGTCCGGTCAAGACGGATTGCCGAACGGATCCGCTATAACGGACGATGTGAGTGGAAAAACGGCCGGTGCTGAATACCGAGTCCATCGTGTCGAAAATCGCAATCGACACGATGCTGTCAGTTATCGCTCGGGCTCAGCTTTTTGCCAAAGCCGATGATGCCTGTCGGAGCACCGTTCTAGTTGCCGAGCTTGCTCTCCAGGGCGCGGATCGCGTCGGCGACGTCGCGGCGGGTCTCCTCGGAGCAATTCTCGATGATGTGGCGACCCACGACCTCGGCCAGCCCCTTCAGCCCGCTGTCGGACAGGGATGCCTGCTCGCGCTCGCCGAATCCGGGGGCGACGAAGTCATCGGTCCGCGGCATGCCCTTGAAGAAATAGTCCATCGGCACACCGGTCATCCGGGAGAAGATGTCGAGATGGACGGCGCTGATCCGGTTCGTGCCCTTCTCGTACTTCTGGAGCTGGGCGGCAGACATACCGAAGCTTTGCGCGACGCGGCGCTGCGTGAGGGATGCCTTCCGCCGCTGCTCAGCGATGCGCTGCCCGACATAGACGTCGCGCTGATCGGTTTTCTGACCCGCCATGAAGAAGCTCGCCCACCCCCTTGCCACGATTCCTGGCGGCAAAGCTTAGCGCGCGCCGGCGATCTTGTCACCGGTGGGCGATCGACAAGGTGAAGGATCCGGCTGTGCGGCACCTTAGGACCGGAAAGGATGGCGTCCCCGGCAGGGCTCGAACCTGCGACCCCAGGTTTCATACCACTTCGGCTTTCGCCGCCGCACCCCGAGGGCTGCGTTCGTGGTCTGGACTATCCCTTCACCTTGGACCGGACTCGCGCCCGGCCTTTAGGTGCCGCCCGTCTAGTCTCTACACCTTCCTGCGAGGCGCGGGTGCGCCGGGCGGGCTTGGCTCGGGATCGGCAGGGTGCCGGGCGGTGAGGCGCCGGCGCCGGAAGCTTTCCCCGACTTTGAGCGGATCCGCCGCGCGGTTTCCCGATGCGACGCCCAATTGAACCTGTCTAGGAAACCTGTGCTCTGTCCAGCTGAGCTACGGAGACAACCGCAGGCTCCATAGCATTTCCCCCGCCGCAGGCCAACTACGCCCGGGTGGACAGGCGCGTTTCACGGCGCATGATGTCCCGGGGTGTCGGATGCGCGGTACGGTGGGCGCGGCGAAGCGGATCGGGGTCGCGCTGCTGGCGGCGTGGGCGACGGTGACCTCCGTGCGGGGCGCACCGCGAGGCGGTGTGGCGGATTGCATGGCGGGACCGGCGCGCGCCGAGGTGTTGGTGGGCGTCGGGCTCCGGGGCGAGATCCGCCTCGCCTCGGGGGGCCGTGCGGTGCTTGACTCGCTGCGCTGGCCGGACGCCCCGGAACCCGCCGCCGCGGCGCGGGGCTGGCTTGAGGCCCGGCGGGGTAGCGGACTCACGGTGATGCCCCGCGGGCAGCCCGATCGCTGGGGCCGGGAGCGGGCCGACATCCAGGTCGCGGAGGGCGACACGGATCTCGCGGGCGGGCTGATCGGCGAAGGTCTCGCCTTTGCCGACGCGAACGAGGCCGATTCGCTGTGCCGCCCGGCCCTGCGTCTGGTCGAGGCCGCTGCGCAGGCCAAACGCCGCGGCCTGTGGCGGGAGCCGCTCCCGGCGGCAACCGACGGCCCGGCGCTCCGCGCGTTCTCCGGGCGCTTCGTCGTGGTGGAGGGCCGGCTGCGCCATGTCGGCGAGCGCGGCGCCCGGACCTATCTCGATTTCGGAGCCCGGGGCGCGGACGCGCTCACGGTGACGGTATCGAAACGCACTTGGCGAATGGTGCGTGCCCGTGGTTTGAGTGCGGCCTCGCTCGAAGGCCGGACCGTGCGGGTGCGCGGCATCCTGGAGATCTGGCGCGGTCCGACCCTGGAGGCCGGGGCCGACGCCATTGAGGTCCTCAGCGAGGCGGACCGGCCCGA